>DATHYU010000381.1:0-4323 GCA_035458965.1 Acidimicrobiia bacterium
AGTTCGTCTCGTTGTCGGCGTAGCGGATGCGCTGCACGGGTGACCCGCACACCGGGCACGGCTCGCCGTACTTCCCGTGGACGGCCATCTCCGGGTGGAACGCCGTGACCTTCTCGGGGAAGCCGTCCCCGACCTCGGCTCGCAACCGCTCGACCCACTCCGTGAGGACCGATCGAGTCGCCTCGTGCAGGCGGCTCACATCGTCGTCCGACAGGCGATCCGTGAGGGTCAGGGGCCCGATGCCGGCCCGGTGCATGATCTCGTCGGCGTAGGCCCCTCCGATGCCACTCAGCAGCCGGGGGTCGGTGAGCGAGCGCTTCAGGGTGTGACGCTCGGCGGCGAGGGCGGCGGCGAACTCCTCGCGGCTCGCCTCCAGCGGTTCGATGCCTCCGCGATCGTGGTCGGCCAGGCCCGCCTCGCCCCTGTGGAGGTGCAGCGACGCCCGCTTCTTCGTCCCCTCCTCGGTGAAGAGCACGGTGTCGCCGGGGAAGTCGAAGGCTGCCAGGCCGCGGCGCTTGGGGATCGCCGCCCCGTGCTTTCGCAGGCGGAGGCGCCCGGCGACCATGAGGTGGATGACCGCGAACCGGGACTCGGAGAATCCCAGCACGATGCGCTTGCCGATCCGGCCCACCGACTCGAGGATCGCGCCCTCGAAGGCGGCCGGGGGCGGGTCCACCGACTTGAGCACGAAGGGTCCCCCGAGCCGGATGCGCTCGAGAGGCCGGCCGCGAAACAGGGCGTCGAGGCGTTCCACGTAGACGACGACGTCGGGCAGCTCGGGCACGGGGTCAGGCTACGTCACCGGGGAGGTCGTCGGCCCGAGGCCATGCGCCGGGTGAGAGGCCCTCCGGTCAGGGGGCTCCCATCCCCAGGTGGCCGCCAGGCGGTAGATCCCCTCCCAGATGGCAAGCGCCGCGGCGAGCGTCGTGAACGCCTCCGGGCCGGCGAGGTCCACGACCCGGGCAGCCATGTCGTCGGTCACGGCGTGGACGTCGGCGACGAACATCTCGGCCACCGCGACGCACGCTTGGACGAGGGGGTCGCCGATCGGGACGGGGGTCGCCGCCCACGAGAGGCCGTGCATCGTCGCCGTGCGGGATCTGGCCGCCTCGAGCGCCGCCGACGGGAGCCACGGTTGCGAGTCGAGGGCGGCGGCCATGTGCTCCCAGAGGGCGGCGAGGCGCCGGTTGCCGGCGAGCATGGCCACCTCCGGCGCGTCGCCGATGGGGGCGTCCGGCAACGCCGACGTGTCGACGCGCTTGGGGATCGCGGGAGTGGTCTGGACGAGAGTGTCCATCGGCCCGTCGGGCTCCAAGCCGAGCACGATGAGCATCTTCGAGAAGCCGTGGGGGAGGGCGATGCCGAGGCCCAGCTCGACGCGTGCGGCGGCGTCGAAGTGCGCATCGAGAGCGGCGGTCTCCCGGGTCGTCGGGGCTCCCGACCCGAGGAGGTAGCGGTCGGTGAACCGGAGGGCGGCCGCGGTCGCCGCCGGGAAGGCGTCGGGATCGTCGATCCGGTCGAGCTCGCTCTCGGTGAGCCCCGCCGCCCGGGCGAGGTCGAATCGGACGTTGCGTCACCAGCCGCAGTCGGTCATCCGGGCGTTGCGCATCCGGATGAGCTCCTTGAGCCCCTGCTCGAGCGACCCCTCGCGCCAGTAGACGCCGTAGAGCGTGGCGAATCGGCGGCCCAGCTCCCGGTTGTGCTCGAACATGACCCGCAGCCGGTCCTCGCCCACGGGCACCCGGGGAACGCTCGACATGGGCGCAGCCTAGGGATCAGCGGAACAGGTCTTCGTGCGGGGCCCGCACGATGTCGGCGATCCGGCCCTCGCCCATCGCGAGGTCGAGACCGCGGACCAGGGCTGCCGGAACCCCGGAGGCCTTGCCCATCACGAGGTCGGCGGCAGCGGCGATCTCGTCGACGATGGCCACCTCGGTGACCTCGAGGACGCGGCCCTGTTCATCGGTCGTTCCCCGCAGATCGAGAATGGGGTCGATACCGGAGACGCCGATCGCCACGTCGACGAGGCCGCGGCGCCAGGCTCGTCCAAAGGTGTCCGTGACGATGACGGCGAGGTCCACCCCCGTCCGCGCCCTGACCCCCATGCGGATCGTGTGTGCCGATCGATCGGGCCGTTCGGGCAGGAGGACCGCGGTGCCCGGTGCCGTGTTCGATCGGTCGGCTCCGGCGTTCGCGCAGATGAAGCCGTGCTTGGTGATGGTGATCGCGAGGTCGCCGCGCCGCCGCACGACCTCGACGGCCTCCTCCTCGACGAGCCGGCGGTAGGCGCGGTCCTCGTCGTCGCCGTCGAGGAGGGCGATCGCGCCCTCGGCCTTCGAGACGATCTTGTGGGTCACCACGAGGACGTCACCGGCTCGGACCCGCAGGTCGAGGTCCTCGAGGGCGCCCACGATCAATCCGGCGACGTCGTCGCCGCGGCGCACCTCGGGGATGCCGGTGATCGGATGCAGTTCGACGGTCATGGGAGCCTCAGCAGGTGCTCGGCGAATCGCACCGCGGCGTCGGGCGCCGCGATGCGCGTGTCGGCGACATGGATCCGCACATCGCCCTCGAGGTGACGGGCGTCTGCGGCGTCCTGCCGGTCGACGACGAGGTCGGTGATGATGCCGTCGTAGGCCGCCAGGACCCCGGCGTTCCCCGGGGGCAGCCCCAGCGTTCGCATGACGGCTTCTGCCGGCCCCTTCAGCGCCTTGCCGCCGAAGAGGGGACTGACGGCGACCACACGGTCCGCCTTCTCGAGAGCGTCGCGGACGCCGGGCACCGCCAGGATCGGCCAGATCGAAAGCGGTGGGTTGGAGGGGGCGATGACGACGGCGATGGCCTCGGTGACCGCGTCGAGCACGCCCGGCGCCGGCCGGGCCTCCGGGGCACCGTCGAAGTGGAGCGCATCGACCGCATCGCGGTGCCGGCGGGTGACGAAGTACTCCTGGAAGGCGAGTCGCTCGCCGTCGTCGGTCTCGATGACCGTGCGGAGCCGGTCGTCGGTGGCGGGGACCAGACGGCTGGTCACGCCCATCGCGCGGGCGACATCGGCGGTGATCGACGAGAGCGGCTCACCCCGTCGCAGGCGCTCCGTGCGGTGGAGGCAGTGCGCGAGGTCCCGATCGCCGAGCCGGAAACCCGTCTCGACGCCGAGGGAGCCGAGGGTCTCGACGACGGTGAAAGTGTCCTCGGCGACTCCCCAGCCCTGGGGCCCCGCGCGGCCGGCGAGGGTGTAGAGCACCGTGTCGAGGTCCGCTGAGACGTGGACGCCGTACACTTCCTCGTCGTCACCGACGTTGACGATCACGGTGAGGTCGTCATGGAGGAGCGGCGCCAGCCCGCGAGCAAGTCGGGCGCCGCCGACACCCCCCGAGAGCAGGGCGATCGGGGTGGATGATTGATGTACGCCCGGATCGGACCCAGAATCGTCGAGGTTGATGTCCACCGAGTCCCCTCCCGCCTCCGAACCGCGCCCGCCAGGACGCTCGATCACGGCGATCGTCGTCGGCTCCGACGCGAAGCTCGTTGAGCCGTGCCTGGCCGCCGTGGGGCGGCAAGTGTACGGGCCGAGTCAGGTGATCGTGGTCGGCGGAGACGAGGCCGTGCGCCGCGTCGCGGGCGACCACGACGCGCTGTGGCGAGCCACGATGCCCGGAGCCATCGATGCGCTGGCGGCGGAGGTCGAGTTCGCCTGGGTGCTGGACGAGCGCGCCCGGCCGCTGCCCGATGCCCTCGGGGCCCTCGTCGTCGACGGCGGACGCGCCGATGCCTCCATTGCCGGGTCGAAGATCCTCAGCGACGAGGAGCCGGATCGGTTCGTGTCGGTGGGGTTCGCGACCGACGTCTTCGCGGCCCCCTACACCGGCCTCCAGCCGGACGAGGTCGACCAGGAGCAGTACGACGTCATCCGCGACGTGGCGGCGGTGTCGGCGGCCTCGATGCTGGTCCGGCGCGATCTCCTCCTCGGCCTCGCCGGCCTGGACGGTGCAATGGCGCCGAGCGCGGCCTCGGTCGACCTGTGTCAGCGGGCGCGCCTGCGGGGAGGCCGTGTGGTCGTCGTGCCGAGCTCCGAGGTCCGCTACGCCGGGCCGGATCCGACGCCGGAGTGGCGCGAGCGCGCCGGCGAGATCAGGGCGATGCTCAAGGTCTACAGCCTCGTGACGCTGCTCTGGGCGATCCCGCTCGTGATGGTCATCGGGGTCGTCGAGAGCGTGGTGGCCCCGTTCCTGGGGCGGTGGAAGTTGTTCTCGGTGCTGCTCTCGTGGGGGTGGAACGTCGTGACGCTTCCCACGACGATCACGGGCCGCCTCCGCGCCCGGC
>DATHYU010000382.1:0-4298 GCA_035458965.1 Acidimicrobiia bacterium
TCGACGTCTACGAAGCGAGGGAGCGGCAGCGGCAGCGCCGCCTCAAGCGGATCGCCTATGTGCTCGCTCCCATCGTCGCGTGGCTCTGGATCCGGATCGCATCGGGCAACCCCGTGTCGCCCGGCCTCCCCCAGCTCTCCGAAGAGGCCATGTTCTGGCTGCCCGGCATCCTCATCGTGCTGCTCCTCGGCGTCGTGCTCGTCGTGCCGATGCTCTCCAACGGCCGGTCCCCAGAGGTCGTCTTCCTTCCAGAGCAGATCAACGTCTCCTTCGACGACGTCAAGGGCCTCGGGCCGGTGCTCGGCGAGGTCCGCCACACCCTCGACGTCTTCCTCAACCACAAGCAGTTCCGCGACGAGATGGGCGGCCAGCCCCGCCGCGGCATCCTCTTCGAAGGTCCTCCCGGCACCGGCAAGACCCATACCGCCCAGGCCATGGCCAAGGAGGCCGGCGTCCCGTTCCTCTTCGTGTCGTCCACGGCGTTCCAGAGCATGTGGTACGGCGCCACCGCCCGGAAGATCCGTTCGTACTTCCGCAAGCTGCGCAAGATCGCCCGCGCCGAGGGTGGCGCCATCGGGTTCATCGAGGAGTTCGACGCCATCGGCGCCAAGCGCGGCGGCATGGATCGCATGACCCCGTCGACGGGCGGCATGCAGACCCACCGGGCGGCCATCTCCGAGGGGACCGGCGGTGTCGTCAACGAGCTCCTCGTGCAGATGCAGTCGTTCGACGAGCCGACCCGCGGCATCAAGTTCCGCAACAGCCTCAAGCGCCTGGTCAACCTCTTCCTGCCGGCGAGCCTCCACCTCAAGGCCCGCCAGTCGTCGTTCGCCAACGTGCTGCTCATCGGCGCCACCAACCGGGCCGACTCGCTCGATCCGGCACTGCTGCGGCCCGGCCGGTTCGATCGGGTCCTCCACTTCGGCATGCCGGCCCGCAACGAGCGCCGAGAGTTGATCGAGCTCTTCCTCTCCCGCAAGGCCCACGACGAGACGCTCGACGAACAGGCCCGCGACGATCTGGCCGCCTCCACCATGGGGTACAGCCCGGCGTCGCTCGAGCGACTGTTCGACGAGGCCCTGCTCTTCGCGCTGCGCGACGATCGCCGCCGACTGTCCACCTCGGATCTCCGCAAGGCGCGCATGGACATCGAGATCGGGCTCGCCCAGCCGACCGAGTACACGGCCGAGGAGCGCGAGACGATCGCCGTGCACGAGTCCGGCCACGCGGTGATGGCGTACCTGGTCGGAAAGGGCCGGAAGATGGAGCTGCTCTCCATCGTCAAGCGGAAGGACTCGCTCGGCCTGCTGGCCCACACCGAGACCGAGGAGCGGTACACGAAGCGCCGCAGCGAGACGCTGGCGCTCATCCAGATCGCCCTCGGCGGGATGGTCGCCGAGGAGCTCTTCTACGGAGAGTCCGGCACCGGACCCAGCGGCGACCTGGCGGCGGCCACCAACATGGCCGTCGAGATGGTGGGGTCGATGGGCCTGGGCGACTCGCTCATCTCGTTTCGGGCCCTCGAGGGCGGACTTCTGGGAGGCAACCTCGTCGCCAAGGTCCTCGCCGACAACCGCGGCCGGGATTCCGTGGACCGGATCCTCAACGAGCAGAAGGTGTTCGTCACCGACGTGCTGACCCGCAACCGGCACCTCGTCGAGGCGCTGCGCGATGCGCTCCTCGAGCGGAACGAGCTCGTCGGACGGGAGCTCGTCGAGATCCTCGACGCCGCCTCCCAGGACACCGTCGTCGACCTTCGGGAGCCGGTCGCCTGACGTAGGCTCCCGGAGATGACCGGCGAGGGTCTCGGCCGCACGGGCCTCGCCCTCGACGCCGCCGCCGGTCACGGCGCGATCGTCGCCAACCCGGAAACGAGGACGACCGTCAGCCCGATGACCACCTGCTGGGCGCCGACGACGGCCACCCGGGGCACGGGACGTCTCACGAGCACTGCGTGGACCACTCCCACCACGACGACGATCGCGACGGCAGCGCCGACCACCGAGTCGACCGCCCAACCCACGGCGACGACGACGATCGCGATGCCCTGGGTGAGGTCGCTCGCCCACACAGCCGAAGGCTGATCCTTCGATCGCCGGATCTGCACCCGGACGAACCCGATGGCGGCCACCGCCCGCGCAGCGGCGATCGCCCACAGCCCGTACGCCAGCGCCTGATCCTCGCCCGCTGCCAGCGCGATCGCGGCGGCAACCGATGCGATCGCGACGGATCCGGCGATCTCGGCCCCGGCCCTGCGGCTGCGGCTCCGGGCATCGAAGGCGAGGGCGACGGCCACGACAGGGGCGGCGAGGGCGAGCGGAGGCCAGAACGACGCATCGGCGAGCACCACGGCACCGGCTCCGAGCGCGGCGAGCGCGAGGCCCTCGATCGCGGCGGCACGCACCGCCAGCGTCGTCCGGGGCAGCCATCGGCCACGGAACCGATCGACGAGCACGACCCGCATTGGGACCCGGACCAGGAATGCCGCAAGTGCACCGAGACCGAGCAGCGCCCCCGCCGCCGACGGGGCGACGATCAGGCCGAGCGCCACCGGCTCGAGAGTCAGGCTCCACCCGCCGTGCTCGGCGGGGAGCAGGACCGAGCGGAGCCGCGGAGCCTCCTGCCGGTCCCCCACCGGCTACTCGTCCGCCAGGCGCTTCTTGAGATCCGAGATCACGTCGACCGGCATCGGGTCGACGCCGGCGCGGGCAGCGATGGCGTCCGACACGAGATCACCGATCACCGTCAGCGAGAAGATCCGGGCGAGCACCCCGGCGCCGACGCTGTACACGTCGCCCGCCGCGCCGACCCGGCCGTCGAGGAGCTCGGCCGTGATGCGCGCCCGGGCGGTGACCCGAGGATGCTCGCCGGCATCGTGGAGCCAGACGAGACCGAAGCGATCCTGGGAGAGGCGCGGGAAGGCCTCCCAGCCGACGACCTCGTTGTGGTCGAGCTCGGGCAGCACGGCCGAGTAGGCGGGCGCCTTGCCGTTCTCGTTGATCTGCGTCTTCCAGCGGCCCGCGGCCACGGCCCCGACCCCGTCGCCACCGCAGATCACGGCGACCCGGCCGTCGAGGGCGGCGGCGAGGTCGGCGGCGAGGTCGAACCCGGGTCCGTCCCCGCCACCGAGGATGCGATCGACGACGTCGGCGGCCTCGTGGAGCGACGCTCCCTGGCGGGGCACCATGCCTGCGGCCTCTGCAAGCCGGAGAATGGCACCGGTCAGGTACCCCATGGCGGCACGCGGCTGGGGGCCCGGCGGCACCCGCACGAGCGGCCATCCGGCGGCCTCCGCCAGGTCGGCGAGCCGCCCTCCCGTCGTCACCGCCGCGATGGGCAGGCTCGCGGCTCCCGCCACCTCGACCGCGTCGAGCGTCTCCTCGGTGTCGCCGGAGTGTGAGACCGCGAGCACGAGCGGCCGGTGGCTCGCGGCCCATCCGGGGAGGCCGTACGAGCGGTGCACGGCGATCCGGTGTCCGGCCTCCTCCGCAACGGCAGCGGCGACCGTGGCCCCGACGGCGGACCCGCCCATTGCGGACACGAGGATCTCGTTCGCCTCGGGGATGGCGGGCGGGTCGAGCTCGGCGGCCCATCGCAGCTGATCTGGCAGCTCGAGGATGAGCTCGCGCATGGTCGTCATGCCGGGGCCTCCGGGCGGTAGGCCTCCTCGATCAGCATCACGGGGATGCCGTCCGTCACCGGGTGATGCAGCCCGCACTCCATGCACCGCAGCGCCTCGCCGAGGTCCTCGAGGGCGCCGTGGCACTCGAGGCACCGCATGATCGCCAGAAGCTCCTCTGCAACGGCCATGTCACCCCTCCTCGACGATGCCCCGGACCTTGGCGACGAGCTCGCCGACGGCATCGGCGTCGGGGGCCTCCACATTGAGCCGGAGCACGGGCTCCGTGTTCGACGGCCGCAGGTTGAACCAGCGATCCGAGTACTCGACGGTGAGGCCGTCGAGGCGACTCTGCTCACCTTCACGAAAGGCGGCCGCGACCGCCTCGGTGGCCGCCGCCTGATCGGCGACCTGCATGTTGACCTCGCCCGACTGCGCGTACGGCTCGAAGGCACGCCGCATCTCCGACAGCGGGCGACCGTCCTCGGACATCACCTGAAGAAGCACGAGCATCGCGAGGATTCCCGAGTCCGCCCGGAAGTTGTCGCGGAAGTAGTAGTGCCCGGAGTGCTCCCCGCCGAACACCGCCCCGGTCTCCTTCATGACGCCCTTGATGTAGGAATGGCCGACCCGGGTGCGCACCGGCGTCCCGCCGGCGGCGCGCACCGTCTCCGGGACG
>DATHYU010000383.1:0-9039 GCA_035458965.1 Acidimicrobiia bacterium
GGCGCCGTCGTGGCGTCCGACGACCTCTCCCGACGTGTCGACGACGTCGCCCGGGCGGCGCGCCTCGGGGAGCCGCCGCTGGAGGAACCCGCGCATCCCCTCGTGGCCCACGAAGCACAGGTCCTGGCTCTCCGGCTTGGCGGCGGTCCGCAGCCCGAGGGCGGCGGCCCGGTCCCGGACCTCCGCCTTCGTGAGCTCGCCGACCGGGAGCAGGACGTGCTCCAGATCGTCACCGGACAGCATGTGCAGCACGTAGGACTGGTCCTTGTCGCGATCGATGCCGCGGAGCAGCCGGGGCCGCTCGCCGCTCCGATCGACCCGGGCGTGATGGCCGGTCACGAGGGCGTCGCAGCCGAGGGCGGCGGTGCGTTCGAGCAGCGCCCGGAACCGGACCCGGCGGTTGCACTCGATGCACGGGTTCGGGGTACGGCCCGCCAGGTACTCCGATCCCATGCGGTCGACCACCGCGGCGCGGAACTCGTCCACGTAGTCGAGCACGTAGTACGGGATGTCGAGCTGGGCGGCGACGCGACGGGCGTCCTCGGCGTCGGCCACCGTGCAGCACCCGGCCACCGGCATGCCGCCGTCGGGGTCGACCCACTGCTTGAGGGTGACGCCCACGACGTCGTGTCCGGCCTCGAGGGCGAGCGCCGCGGCGACCGACGAGTCCACGCCACCCGACATCGCCACGAGCACCCTCATCGGAGCTCCCGCGCGGTCGCTCCGACGACGGCCCCGGCCCGCTCGCCGTCGTCGGGAGTGGTCGTCCATCCGAAGGTGAATCGGACGGTCTCGGCGGCGGCATCGGACGGCACGCCCATGGCGGACAGGACGTGGGAGACCTCGATCGCCCCCGATTGGCAGGCGGAACCCGCCGAGGCGGCGATGCCGGCGGCATCGAGTCGGATGAGAAGGTCCTCCGCGGCCACACCCGGCAGGCGGACGTGGCTGTGCTGGACGAGCCGGTGCGCCGACGCGGTGACCTCGAGATCGGGGATCGCCGCGGCGAGCCCACCCTCGAAGGCCGCCCGAGCGGCGGCGACGTCGGCCCGGAACCGGTCGCGGTCGGCGACCGCCGCCTCCATGGCCGCCACCATGCCGACGATTCCGGCGACGTTGTGGGTGCCGGATCGCCTGTCGAGCTCCTGGCCCCCGCCGTGGACGACGGGCTCCAGCTCCACGCCGTCGCGCACCACGAGCACGCCCACGCCCTTGGGACCGCCGAACTTGTGCGACGCGACCGTCAGCAGGTCGACGGCCAGGACGTCCATCCGCACGTCCTCGGAGACGAAGGCCTGCACGGCATCGGAGTGCACCACGGTCCCCGGCGTGCGCGATCGCACGGCGGCCGCGATCTCGGCCACCGGCTGGCGGGCGCCGGTCTCGTTGTTGGCGGCCATGACGGAGACGACGACGGTGCGGTCGTCGCACGCGTCGGCCACGGCATCGGGCCCGACACGGCCGTCGCCGTCCACCCCGACGACGGCGACGGGACATCCGAGGCGCCCCAGGAAGCGCGCCGTCTCGAGAACGGCTTCGTGCTCCACCGCCGTCGTGACGACGCCGCCGCGTCCGCCGCCGGCGAGCGCCGGGCCCGCGACGCCGAGGTTGTCGGACTCCGTCCCGCCCCCTGTGAAGACGATCTCGAGCGGATGGGCGGCGCCCAGCAGATCGGCGGCGCGCTCGCGCGCCGCCTCGAGCGCGTTCTTGGCCCGACGCGAGGTGCCGTGGACGCCCGACGGGTTCCCGAAGGCCTCCGTGAGATACGGCTCCATGGCGGCGATCGCCGCGGGACGCATCGGCGTCGTGGCGGCGTGGTCGAGGTAGATCATGCGCCGCGGGAGGGTACCGCCCGCCCGTCACCCGACATGCACGAAACCGTGCCGGCCCCGGCTTCGCCTACGAGTCCGCAGCTCGCGGACCGAGATCCGATGGGCCGATCGCCACCTCCGTCAGGAAGGCCGCGACGGCGCGCTCGTACCGCTGCGGGTCCGAATTCCACACCCGGGCGTTCCCCGCCCCCTCGACCTCGATGTACGTCACCAGGTCGCGTCGCGCATCGGCGAGCGCGTCGCTGACCCGCTTCGGGATGGTGTCGTCGGCGTCACCGTGGAACAGGAGGATGGGCACGGTCAGCGTTTCCGCCGTGGCGATGTGGTCGAAGTCGTTCCAGTCGACACCGAAGCGGAGGGCGGCCAGCGCCTTCGCCCACCCGGCGAGGAACCCCGGCACGCCGCGCTCCCGGGCGGCGTCGTCGACGACGGCTCCGGCGTCGAGGAGGGGCGAGTCGAGGACGAGGCCCTGCACGCGGCCGGAGAGGTCGGACTCCCGCATGAACGTCGCCACGATCCCGCCGCCCATCGAGTAGCCGACGAGGACCACGTCCTGTGCCCCCTCCTCGAACGCGTAGGCGACCGCGGCCTCGAGGTCCTGCCACTCGTCGACGCCGAGGTGGTGGCGCCCGTCTTCGGCCGCAGGGGCGCCGGCGTCGTTGCGGTACGTGATGACGAGCGTCGTCAGTCCCGCGTCGGCGATCGTGGGCAGGATGCGGAGCGCCTCACGTCGGGTGAGGCCCTTGCCGTGCACGAAGATCGCCCACGTGTCGTCGGTCCCGTCGATACGCCATGCCGGGAACCGTCCGAGCTCGCTCTCGACGGACACGCCGTCGAACTCGAGCCCGACGTCCTCGGGGTCGGTCTCGAAGGCGAAGGGGTCGATCGCGACCGTCAGCCCCTCCGCGAGGTCGCCGGGACCGAAGGGGAGCTCCCGGGTCACACCGTCGTCGCCCTCGCCGAGGATCCTTCCCGTCTGGACGTAACCCTCGCCCCACTCGAGGCCCTGGATCCCCGGACGGAGGCTGTCGGTCGTCTTCGAGAGCGTGACGAAGGAATCGGTGACGGCGAGGACCTCGACATCGGCGTCGGGGAACCACGGGGTCGCCTGGAGGAGCTCGTCTTCGATCAACTCCGAGAAGTAGAAGGTCCCGACGACGAGGATCAGCACCACGACGACGGCGACACCGGCGACGCTGCGCCGCAGCCACATTCGCGCCCGTCTGCTCACCATGGCGCGGAGCGTACCCAGGTAGCCCGCGGAATCCGCCTACCGTCGGCTCATGCCCGGCGTGACCGTCTTCGTCGACATCGATGCGACACCCGACGAGGTGTGGGCCGACGTCGAGCGGATCGAGGACCACGTCGAGTGGATGGCCGACGCCGAGTCGATCACCTTCCTCGGCGATGTTCGGCGCGGTGCGGGCGTCCGGGCCGAGGTGGCCACCCGGTTCGGGCCCTTCCGGACCACCGACGTCATGGAGTTCACCGAATGGGACCCGCCGCGCCGGATGGCGGTGCGCCACGTCGGGCTCTTCACGGGGGTCGGCGCGTTCACGCTGACCGAGATCGGCCCGGGCCGCACCCGCTTCATGTGGTCCGAGCGGATCGAGTTCCCGTGGTTCTTCGGGGGCGCGATGGGGGCGTGGCTGGCCAGGCCGGTCTTCCGATGGGTCTGGCGACGGAACCTGCGGCACCTGGCCGCCCGGTTCAGCGGCCCCGGAAGTCCGGGTCCCGCTTCTCCAGGAACGCACTGACTCCCTCGCGGGCATCGGCCGTGCGGAACACGTCGGCGAACAGGCCCCGCTCCACGGCGAGCGCCTCGTCGAGCGGCAGGCCGAACCCCTCGTTGATCGCCCGCTTGGCAATGCCGATGGCCGCCGTCGGCCCGTGTGCCCACGCCCGGGCGCTCTCGAGGGAGGCCTCGAGCAGGTCGTCGGCCGGCACCACCCGGTCGGCGAGCCCGATCGCCAGCGCCTCGTCGGCGGCGACCTGCCGGCCCCCGTACACGATGTCCCGGGCGCGGCCGAGGCCGACGATCCTGGAGAGGCGCTGGGTGCCGCCCGCGCCGGGGATGATGCCGAGCTTGATCTCGGGCTGGCCGACCCTGGCGTCGTCGGCCAGGTAGCGGAAGTCGCAGGCGAGCGCGAGCTCGAGTCCGCCGCCCAGCGCGAACCCGCGCACGGCGGCGATCACCGGCTTCTCGAGAAGCTCGAGCGCCCGGAAGGTGGACCCGAGCGCCTGGGCCGGAGAGCCCTCCAGGCCGCCTTCGAAGACGACCTCGAACTCCTTGATGTCGGCTCCCGCCGCGAAGTGCGGGGCCCCGGTGACCACGACCGCCCGAACGGCGGGATCCGACGCCTGCTCGATCGCTTCGGCCAGATCGTCGACGAGCGCCAGGGACAGGGCGTTCAGTGGCGGACGGTCGAGGGTCAGGACGGCGACGGCGCCATCCACGTCGTATCGGACGAGCGACATGTGGCTTCTCCCGGTGGGGTGGGACCGAGGCTATCCGTCCGACGTCCGGGCCGCGATTCGAGCGGCGGCCGTCCACGGGTCGAGGGTGCCGTCGTCGACGGCCGCGGTCTCGGCGGCCTCGGCGACCAGCGCCCGGGCCCGCCTCTCGAGCTCCGCGGCGAGGGCGCCGACGAGGTCGGCCCGGCGCCGTTCCCGCCGGTGGGCCTCGATGCGGCCGCCTTCGGCGAGGTGGGCCCGATGGCGGCCGAGGGCGTCCACCAGCTCGTCGACGCCCTCTCCGGTCGCGGCCACGGTCTTGACGATCGGCGGCGTCCAGGGCCGCTGGGGGCCCATCGTCAGCATCGTGTGGAGATCGTTGACGGTGTCGTCGGCGCCGGTCCGATCCGACTTGTTGACGACGAACACGTCGCCGATCTCGAGGATGCCCGCCTTGGCGGCCTGGATCCCGTCCCCCCAGCCCGGGTTGAGGACCACCACGGTCGTGTCGGCGGCTCCGGCGATCTCCACCTCGTCCTGGCCGACGCCGACCGTCTCGACCACCAGCCACGGGAACCCGGCGGCGTCGAGCACGGCGAGCGCCTTCGGGGCCGCCGCCGACAGCCCGCCCAGGTGGCCGCGGCTCGCCATCGAACGGACGAACACGCCCGGGTCGTCGACGTGGTCCTGCATCCGCACGCGGTCGCCGAGCACGGCGCCCCCGCTGAAGGGGCTCGAAGGATCGATGGCCAGCACCGCCACCTCCTCGCCCGACCTGCGGACGACGGCGATGAGACGGTCCGTGAGCGTGCTCTTGCCCGCCCCCGGAGCCCCGGTGATGCCGACCCGATGTCCGTGGACCGCACCCGAGTAGACGGCGGCCACGATCTCGGGAGCGCCGGGCCGGTGGTCCTCGACGATGCTGATCGCCCGCGCCAGCGCCCGGCGGTCGCCCGCGGCGACGGCGGCGGCGAGCGAAGCGGGATCGGTCGGCAGCGGCATCCGGTGAGGATAGGGCAGTACCGTCGGACGCCGATGACCGATCGCCGCCGCCGGACCGTCCTCGACCTGGTGGACGCCGCCCTGCGCGCCGTCGACCCGAGACGCGCCGTCGAGGCGGCGCTCCGGTGGGACGCCGGGTCCGTCGTGGTCGACGGGCATCGCATCCCGGTTCGCGGGCGCGTCGTGGTGCTGGCGATCGGGAAGGCCGCCTCGGCCATGGCGGACGGGGCGGCGGCCGGCCTCGCCGGGCTGCCGATCACCGGCGTGGTCGTCGGTCCCGAGACCGACACGGTCGACGGGCTGCTGTCGATTGCGGGCGACCACCCCCGGCCGGGCGCCGGCAGCCTCCGGGGAGGCCGGGCGCTCCTCGACGCCGCGGCCGCGGCATCGCCCGACGACCTGGTCGTCGCCCTCGTGTCGGGGGGTGGTTCGTCGCTCGCCGAGGTGCCCGCTCCGGGTGTCCCGATGGCCGAGATCGAGGATCTCACCGGGGCGCTGCTCCTGTCGGGGGCGCCGATCGGCGACGTCAACCTCGTGCGGCGCCACCTGTCGTCGCTGAAGAACGGAGGGCTCGCCGCCGTCACCCGGGCGCCGATCGCCACCCTCGTCCTGTCGGACGTGGTGGGCGATCGTCCGGCCGAGGTCGCATCGGGCCCGACGATCGCCGACGACTCGACCGGCGCCGACGCCCTCGCCGTGTTGTCGGGGTGGGGCATCCCGGTCCCGCCGGCGGCGGCCCGGCATCTGAGATCGGCCCCGCCCCGACCCGGGCGTGACGAAGGAGTCGTGACGGTCGTCGGTTCCGGAGCCATGGCGGCCGAGGCCGCCGTCGCCGCCGCCCGGGCCCGCGGCCTGGACGCCGGCGTCGGGTCGACGACCCTCTCCGGCGAGGCGCGAGCGGTCGGCCGCAACCTCGCAAGAACGGCGCGTCCCGGGATCACGATCCACGCCGGCGAGACGACGGTCACGGTGACGGGCCCGGGTCGCGGCGGCCGCAACCAGGAACTCGCCCTGGCGGCCGGGATCGCACTCGAGCACGGCCCCGACACCCTGGTCGCGGCGGTGGGTACGGACGGCATCGACGGCCCGACCGAGGCCGCCGGCGCCTTCGGAGACGCCGGGACCGTCGAACGGGGCCGACGGCGCGGGCGCGACGCCGTCGCCGCCCTGGAGACGAACGACGCCCACCCCTATCTCGAGGCGACCGGGGACCTCATCGTGACGGGTCGGACCGGGACCAACGTCGCAGACCTGGTGTTCGTCTGGTCGACGGTCGAGGGCCCGTTCCCCTATCGTCGCGCGAGGGAGGTGAGGGCATGAAGACGGTGGCGACGCTCCTCGGTCAGAAGGGCACCGGGGTCTATTCGGTCGGGCCCACTGCGACGGTGTACGAGGCACTCGAGTTGATGGCCGACAGGAACGTCGGCGCCCTGGTGATCGCGGAGCAGGGCCGACTCGTCGGCATCCTGTCCGAGCGGGACTACGCCCGCAAGGTGATCCTCAGAGGCCGGACGTCGGCGGACACGCGGGTGTCGGAGATCATGACGACCGAGGTCCGAACCGTGGCCCCCACAGGCACGATCGACGAATGCATGGAGCTCATGACCGACCACCGCATCCGTCACCTGCCGGTGCTCGACGGGGACGAGATCGTCGGGATGATCTCGATCGGCGACATCGTGAAGGAGGTCATCGCCCACCTCGCGTCGATGGTCGAGCAGCTCGAGAGCTACATCAGAGGGGTCTAGGGCCTCGCTAGACCGCGACGACGTCGGTGACGCCGGGCACCCGATCGCGGAGGATGCGCTCGATCCCGGCGGTCAGCGTCATCGTCGACATGGGGCAGCCGCCACAGGCGCCCACCAACTGGAGGTTGACGGTCCCGCCGTCGACGCCGAGCAGCACGAGGTCGCCGCCGTCGGCCTGCAGGGCCGGACGGATGTACTCGAGGGTGTCTTCGAGGGTGCCGAGATCGACGTCCGAAGCGGACTCGTCCTGCTGGTTCAACTCTGACATGGTGCCGATTTCACCTATGGCCGTAGTGGGAACTCGCGCATTGTACGACCTGTCGCGGCACTACCGGCCGAGGTGATCGGCGAGCAGCGCCGCCCGCTCCGGCTTGTGGTGGTTGTAGAGGGCCACCCAGGCATCGGGCACCGAGAGCGCGACCTCGGTCCCCGAGACGTCGGCCACTCCCCCGCCGGAGAAGGGGATCTCGAGGGCCTCGTTCCCGGTGTCCACCCGCATCCCCGAGATCAGATCGACCGGGACCCCCGACACCGTCGACCTGAGGATCCAGTCGCTCGAGATCGGGCCAGGGTCGAGATCGGGGACCCGGGTCGGCCAGGGCAGGTCGGGCGGCTCGACCCCGACCGGCACCAACACGTCGAGATCGCCCACCGTGATGGGGAGGCCGAGCAACGCGAGCATGCAGCTCCCGCCGACTCCGAAGGGGATCCGGCGTTCCTCGAGGACCGCCGCCACCTCGAGCAGGGCGCGGCGATGGCCCTCCGGAAGCTCAGCCACGCTCGATGCTGGCGCCGAGGCCGGCGAGCTTCTCGACGAACGACTCGTAGCCCCGATCGATGTGGTGCGGGTTGACGATCGTCGTCGTCCCGTCGGCGACGAGTCCCGCCAGGGCCAGGGCCGCCCCCGCACGGATGTCGCAGGCGTCGACCTCGCACCCGCTCAGGGCCGGCACCCCGCGGATCACGACGTGCTGTGCCTCCGTCGAGATCTCGGCGCCCATGCGGTTGAGCTCGCCGATGTAGCGGAAGCGGGCGTCGTAGATGTTCTCGGTGATGACCGACGTGCCGTTCGCCCGGCTGAGGAACGCCACCATCTGGGGGTGCATGTCCGTGTGGAACCCGGGATACGGGAGCGTCGAGAAGTCGACGGGGAGGGGGCGTTCGGGGCCGCGGACCGTGATCGTGTCCTTGCCGATGTCGAACTCGCACCCCGCGTCGGCCATCTTGCGCAGCTCCATCCGGAGGTGATCGGGCACGCAGTCGCGAACGGTGACCTCGCCGCCGGTGATGGCGCCGGCCAGGAGATACGTGCCGGCCTCCAGCCGGTCCGGGACGACGCGGTGGCGGGCGGGCCACAGCTCTCCGACGCCCGAGACCTCGATCGTCGACGTGCCTGCGCCGGTGATGTCGGCTCCCATCTCCCGCAGGAGCGTCGCGAGATCCTCGATCTCGGGCTCGCGCGCCGCGTTGCCGATCACGGTCGTGCCCCGGGCGAGCACGGCGCCGAGGAGGAGGTTCTCGGTGGCGCCGACGCTGGGGAACTCGAGGAAGACCTCTGCCCCCCGGAGGCCGTCGGGCGCCGAGCCGATGAGGACGCCGTGGCTGAGCTCGAACGCGGCGCCCATCCGGCGGAGCCCGTCCAGGTGCATGTCGATCGGCCGCGACCCGAAGTCGTCGCCGCCGGGGAAGGCAACCCGGGCCTCTCCGCACCGGGCGAGCAGGGCACCGAGCACGAGGATCGACGCCCGCATCTGTCGGACGAGGTCGATCGGGGCCTCCGGGTTCAGCTCTCCGGGCACCTCGATCTCGATGGAGTCGCCGTCGATGCCGCAACGGGCGCCGACGTGCTCGAGCACGCGGCACATGATCTCGACGTCGGCGATGCCGGGGACGTTGTCGAGCCGGTGGTGGCCGGGCGCCATGAGCACGGCGACCAGGTGCTTGAGGACCGCGGTCTTGGCCCCGGACACGGCGACCTCTCCGTGCAGGCCGCCACCGCCGCC
>DATHYU010000384.1:0-2902 GCA_035458965.1 Acidimicrobiia bacterium
TGCGTAGGGACAACGAGCGCGGCGCGGCCATGGTGACCGTGGTGCTGGGGACCGCCGCCCTGGCGTTCCTCGTCATCCTCATGTTCCAGCAGGCCGCCAACGAGTTCGCGGCCTCCCAGACGCAGCGCAGGGACGACACGCTCGTCGCCGGCGCCGAGGCCATGCTCGAGCGCTACGCGGCCAAGCTGACGATCGACCCGGTGTACTACCTCAATCGCGTCGACGAGGCCGAGATGCCCCGCCGGTGCACGAAGACGTCGTCGGCGCACCATGGCGTCCGAGCCGAGCCGGGATCGCCGTGGTACAGCGATTGCGGCACCTGGGACTACGAGGAGCCGGAGGGGTACTTCGATCACCCGCTCCTCGACGGCGAGGCGGGTCTCGAGGGCGACGACATCGGGACCCTCATGGCGATCTCGCCTCCGTCCGGCCTGACGCCGCTGCAGATCACGGTCGTCACGACCCATGACAACTTCGGGCACTCCCGGTCCATCACTGCCGAGATCACCCCGGAGGCCATCTCCGAGTACGCGTTCCTCGTCGACGAGTCGCTCCGCTTCGGGCCCGGCGCTCGGATCGACGGGAAGATCTACGCGGGCCGGGACCTCGACTTCTACGTGCGGGGAGGGTCGAACCAAGACATCGGCGTGGTCACACGGGACATCTATGCAGAGGGTGCGATCGGCACCTATTCGGGCTCCTACGGCCCGCCCCTGTTCCTCGAGGGAGCCCAGGGCTACGACTCGACCGGCACCTATGGCGACATCCGCATCGCCCATCCCGAGCCCCTCGACTTCAACGACTTCTGGGACGACATCGAGACCCTCCGCAACATCGCCTGCGGGTCCGGCCTTTGTCTCGACGGCGACCTGGTGGGTCTCCAAGGGGATCCGACGGCATGGCTCATCGAGCCCGTCGTCGTCGGCGATGTCGGGCGCCTGCGCGTCTCGGCCGCGTATTCGACGAACTCGAAGGGCTGTGTGACGACCGAGGAGTGGTGGTGGCTGCACTCCGCGGAGGAGGACTGGAGGCATGTCGGCACCTTCGACATCCCCGACTCCGGAGCGGTCTGGGCGGACGAGCACGTCATCATGGGCAAGGGCACGCCAGGAACGACGAAGGGGGTCGTCACGATCGGCGCCGGCTCCGCAGGAGCGCCCAAGAACATCGTCATCGGTGGAGACCTGCTCTACGCGGGCGGGACGACGGGCACGGATGTCCTCGGCCTCGCGGCCAGCGACGAGGTCTGGGTGAGTCCCAGCGCCGTGGGCCCCGACAACGAGTTGACCATTCACGCGGCGATCCTGGCCCAGGGCGGGTCGTTCCAGGTCGCGCGCAACTGCGGCGAGAACGGGGACGTGCTCCTGCCGAGGACCGGCAGCGTCCCCGACGCGACCCTGAACACCTTCGGCTCGATGGCGATCCTGCACACCGGTGATGTCGCGGCCCACTTCTCGCCCCGCAACTACACGTTCGATCCGCGCCTCGAGAAGATCCGGCCGCCACTCTTCCCGCTCCTCGGGGACGGATGGGTCTACGAGAACTGGCGCGAGACGACCCTGCCGTGCTGGGCGCGTTCGTCGGGCTGCTGAAGCCGGAGGACACCCGGGTACCCTGAGGGTCCGTGCCCCTCCTCGTCCGCCCCGCACCGCTCTGGTTCGCCGTCACGAACTCGTGGGTCGTCGCGGCCGAGCGCGGTGGCCCCGCAGTGATCATCGACGCTCCGCCGGACGTGGAGGGGGTCGCCCGCCTCGTGGCGGAGCTCGACGTGGTGCCCGTGGCGCTCCTCGTCACCCACGGCCACGTCGATCATGTCGGCGGCTCGGGTGGCGTGGCGGACCGGTTCTCGGTGAGCGCCTACCTGCACCCCGACGACGACTGGCTGGCATCCGACCCGGCCGAGCAGCTGAGGAGCCTGTGGGGAGCCATGCCACCGGGCGACTATGCGCCGCCCGACAGGTTCGAGGCCCTTGCGGATGGGACGGCGCTCGATCTCGCCGGCCTGCGCTTCGAGGTGCTCCACACCCCAGGGCACACGCCCGGACACTGCTGCTTCCATATCGCCGACGAGGGCCTGCTCTTCTCGGGCGATCAGCTGTTCGCGGGCTCCATCGGGCGCACAGACCTGCCCGGAGGGTCCCATGCCGAGCTGATGCGGTCGATGGCCGACAAGATCGTGCCACTCGATGGCCCCACGGAGGTGCTCCCCGGCCACGGGCCCACCACTACCATCGCCCGCGAGCTCGCCGTCAACCCCTTCCTCCAGGACCTGCCCCGATGACGATTCGCGCCCCCAAGGGCACCGACGACTTCCTGCCGCCGGACTCCGGCACGTGGCGGCGCCTCCTGCGCGTCTTCGACGAGATGGCCGAGTCGTGGGCCTATGGCCTCGTCATGACCCCGATCTTCGAGCACACCGAGCTGTTCCAGCGAGGCGTCGGCGAGGCGACCGAGGTCGTCGAGAAGCAGATGTACACGTTCGACGACCGCGGGGGCCGGTCGGTCACCCTGAGGCCGGAGGGGACGGCCGGCGTCGTCCGCGCCTATCTGCAATCGGGTGGCCAGGGGGTGTTCAAGGGTGCGTACGCCGGTCCGATGTTCCGCTACGAGCAGCCCCAGGCAGGACGGCGCCGCCAGTTCTTCCAGGTCGGCATCGAGTACCTCGGCGAGGCGTCGCCGGACGCCGACGTCGAGGTCATCGAGTTCGGCTACCGGCTCCTCGAGGCGGTCGGCATCGACGACACCGTCGTCCTGCTGAACTCGATCGGTGATCCGGCCGACCGGGCGGCCTATCGCGAGCTCCTCGTCGAGTATCTCGAGGCCCATCGCGACGAGTTGTCGGAGGACGCCCTCCGCCGCCTCGGCGACAACCCCCTGCGGGTGCTCGACTCCAAGATCGACA
>DATHYU010000385.1:0-3494 GCA_035458965.1 Acidimicrobiia bacterium
GGACCACCTCGGGATCGTGGTCCCGAACCGCATCGGCGACCGCGCTGCGATGACCCGAGACCGACACCGTCTCGTATCCCTCTGCCCGGAGCCCGAGTGACAGCCCCGTCGCCACGACCTGGTGGTCCTCGACGATGAGAACCGTCGTCACGGGGTGTCCTCGGACCAGGATCGTCGCCCTGCCGCCACTCTCAGCTTCAGGACGAACCGGGCACCCGACGTCTGCGGCTCGTGCCACAGCGAACCGCCCATCGCTTCGGCAAGGCGCCGTGAGGCGGCCAGGCCCTTCCCCGAACCCTGGGTGTCGCCACCCGTCCGCACTCCCGAGTGGAACAGCGCCTCCGCGGCCGCCGGGTGCACACCGGGACCGTCGTCATCGACGGTGATCCGCACGTACTCGCCTGCGGGCTCACAGCCGACACGCACCTGCGAGCCCGGCGCATGCTTGCGGGCGTTGTCGATCAGGTTCCGCATGATCTGCGAGATCGCCGTCGGTTCGACCAGGAGCTGCAGATCGGCCGGGACATCGACCTCCATGGGCACCTTGCGGAGGCGGGCGAACGACTCGACGGACCGACCCACCACCGAAGCGGGAACCGGGAGGAGGCCTAACTGCTGCGGAGCCACCAGCACCCGACGAAGTTGCTCAAGCTCATCCACGAGGGCGGCTGTCACCTCCGGATGCTCGCCCGACCTCTCCAGGGCGTGGAGCGCAGCGCCCATGGCGCCGATGATCGTCCGTGCGTCGTGGAGGCGGGACTCCGCACCATCTTCGACCACCTCGAGCTGGGCGTGCAGAGCGAGAAGCTCCTGACGAGCACGATCGCCCTCCTGGAGGAAGCGGTACTGCGCAATCGCCAGCGCCGAGCCGATCGCAACGGTGAGCCCGAAGACGGCGACAATGCCTGCGAGATAGGCGAGCCAGGAACCGCCGCTGCGGCCGAAGGCATAGGCAACGACGGCGACCGCCATGACCAGGCCGAATACACGGACCGCCATCCACAGTGGCGCCGGTGGCTGACCGAGCCGATCATCGGCGTCGAGCTCCCGAAGGTCGCGAACGCCCCGTGCGCGAAAGCGCTTCAGCCAGTGAAACGAGGCCACCCCGTTGACGCGATCCTCTCCAGACCCTGCCATCACGCAGGACTGTACCGGCCCGCCCGAGATCGACATGCCAACCCGAACCGCCTCGGGTCAGGCGTTCGTCGCGGATCGGTTCTCCCCGAACTCCACCTCCCACAGCACCAGCCCGTGGGGCGGCGCCGCTCCCCTGGCGGCCTGGCGGTCCCGGGCCTCGAGGATCCCGGGCACGGCCGCCGGCTCGACCTTGCCGCGGCCGACGTCGACGCACAGCGCGACCATCGATCGCACCATCTGGTGGCAGAACGCCCGGGCCCGCACGACGTACACGACGAGCCCGTCGTCACGGCTCCACGACGCCTCCATCACGGTGCGCTCGGTGGTCCGGCCCTCCTGGTGCCGGCAGAGCGAGGCGAAGTCGTGCTCACCGACGAATGCCGATGCCCCGGCGTTCATCCGATCGACGTCGAGGCCCCACCGGACCGCCCATACCGAGTGCCGGCGAAGGGGATCAGGCGTCCCGCCGTCGTCGACGAAGTACCGGTACGACCGCGCCGAGGCGGAGAAACGCGCATGGAACCCGTCGGGAACGATCGCGGCGTCCGTGATCACGATCTCGGGACCGAGGGCGGTGGTCAGTGACCCCTTCAGCCGGTCGGGTTCGAACTCGACGGAGGTCGCGAACGAGACGACGTTGTGGCGGGCGTGGACGCCGGCGTCGGTGCGGCCGGCGACGACGGTGTCGATGGGCTCGCCGCCCATCACGGCGAGCATCCCTTCGATCTCGGCCTGCACCGAGCGGATCCCCTCGTTGCGGGCGTACCCGCGAAACCCCGTGCCGTCGTAGGCGATGTCGAGGCGGTAGGTGGGCACGAGCCCTAGAAGGACAAGATGGCCTGGATGAAGACCCAGGCGGCGTACCCACCGACCGCGGCGAGCGCGGCCTTGGCCTTGTCGAGCTCCAGGGCCTGCTGGGCCGCCATCCACACGCAGGCGAGCAGCCACACCGACGGGATGAGGGCCGCCCAGCCGACGTCGATGAACAGGGCGATGGGGAAGGCGAGGAGCAGCGGCCCGTACGCCAGGGATGAGGCGGCCATCATCCCCTGGTAGGTCCCCCAGCCCTCGAGCAGGTGCCGCCCGAGCAGGTACACGAGGCCCGAGAGGATGATCCAGCCGAACATCCCGCTCAGGACGAACCGCACGATCACGATGAGGTCGAGGCCGCTGATGAGGGCGGGTACCACCAGGGCGAGGTGGATGCTCCCGACGACGATGGCGCCGTCGGCGACGCCGTCGGTGGCGAGCGTCATCCGCAGGTACGGATCGCGCTGGAGCCGGGCGGCGCGCCACAGGAGGTTGAAATACTGCTTCACGGGGTATCAGGTTAGAGCGGCCAGGAGCGCACCGGCCGCTCGGCCGACGGATCGCTCGAGGCCGGACCAGTCCTCCAGGGCGACCCAGCGGGCATCCGCTACCTCGTCGGTCGGAGCGAGCACCGCCGAGCCCGCCCGGAAGCCGAAGCGGAGGTCGAAGTGGATGTGGGGTGGATCGCCGCCCGGCTTGCCCGGATGCCGGTGGACGTCGACGTCGAGCAGCGGTGGACCGACGGGCACCAGGCCGAGCACACCGGTCTCCTCCACCGCTTCCCGGGCCGCTGCCGCCTGTGGGTCCGGGTCATCGGGATCGACGTGCCCGCCCGGCTGGATCCAGCGACCGATCGCGCGATGGGCGACGAGCAGGACGGCTGCGCCCTCGGGGTCGGCGACGAACGCGCTCGCCGTCACATGGCCCGGAGCGAACCGGTCGCGGCCGTACGGATGCTCGGCCCCGCGCACGAACGCCAGCGTCTCGTCGCGAAAGGCCTTCGCATCCGGCTCCCCCGGCTCGAAGGCCTCGAGAAGGGCGACCAGCGGCGTGCGGCGGGGGTCGACGAGGGTCAGCCGCGGCCCTCGTTCCGCTCGTCGCGCCAGGCGATCCACGGCTCGAAGACCGTGAGGTCGAAGTCGGGGCCGCCGAGCCCGAACGTCAACTGCTCCGCGCCGGCCTCGAGCATGGCGTCGCCATAGGAGAGCGAGTCCCACTGTGGCCTCGGCACGCCGCCCGATCGCTCGATCTCGGACGGCTCGCGGCCGATCTCGGCGCACCAGCGGTCGAGCACCCCGTTCTTGTGGCGCAACGTGTCGGGGTCGCCGAACCCGTGCCAGATGTCGGCGTGCTCGGCGGTGATCCGCAGCGTCACCTTCTCGCCCCCACCTCCGACCATGATCGGCATGTCGCGCACCGGGGGCGGATTGAGCCTGGCCAGCCGGTCCTTGATGATCGGCAGATCGCGACGCAGCGCCCGCACCCGATCCGGCCCGGTGCCGAACTCGTACCCGTACTCGTCGTAGTCCTTCTGGAACCAGCCGGCG
>DATHYU010000386.1:0-7384 GCA_035458965.1 Acidimicrobiia bacterium
CGCGCCCGCCGGGAGGTCGACGTCCCGATCGTGTCCCGAGCCGCACTGGTCGCGGCGGCCTTCGCCGCGGCCGTGTCCCTGGGCGAGTTCGGTGCGACCGTGTTCATCGCCCGCCCGGACACGGTGACCCTGCCGGTGGCCATCTTCCGGTTCCTCGGCCGACCCGGCGCCCTCAACTTCTCCCGGGCCATGGCGGCGAGCGTGATCCTCATGGCGGTCACCGCCGCCATCGTGCTCGCCGTCGAACGACTCCGACCCGCCCGACTCGGGGAGTTCTGATGCTCGACGTCCGCAACGCCTCGGTCTCCTTCGGCCGGACGACGGCACTCGACGACGTCGACCTCACGGTCGAGCGCGGCGAGCGGATGGCGCTGCTCGGCCCCTCAGGGTCGGGCAAGACGACGCTTCTGCGGGTGATCGCGGGCCTCGAGCGGCTCGATGTCGGGTCCGTGGCATGGGACGGCACCGACGTGACCCACCTCCCCGCCCATGAGCGTCGCTTCGGGCTCGTCTTCCAGGACTTCGCGCTGTTCCCCCACCTCGACGTCGGGCGGAACGTCGCCTTCGGCCTGAAGATGCAGGGGATGGCGCCCGCCGACCGGGTGGGCCGGGTGCAGGAGGCACTGGAACGGGTCGACCTCCAAGGGTTCGCCGACCGCCCCGTCTCGTCGCTCTCTGGCGGCCAGGCGCAGCGCGTCGCCCTCGCCCGTGCCCTGGTGGTCCGTCCGAGGATGCTGCTCCTCGACGAGCCGCTGGGCGCCCTGGACCGTCAGCTGCGCGAACGCCTGGCCGCCGACCTGCGTGACCTGCTCGACCGCCTCGGCATCACGGCCCTCCACGTGACCCACGACCAGGACGAGGCGTTCGCCGTCGCCGATCGGGTCGGCGTCCTGATCGACGGCCGGATCCTCCAGGTGGCGGCGCCCCGCGAGCTCTGGCAGCGACCGGCCACCGCCGAGGTCGCCCGGTTCATCGGGATCCGGTCGATCATCGAGGGGGTCGCCGGGCCCGATCGGGTGGCCACGCCGCTCGGGGAGATCTCGATCATCGCCGACGCCCCGGGACCGGTCCACCTCGCCGTGCGGCCCGAGGCCGTGTGCCTGGACGCCGACGGGCCATTCGAGGCGACCGTCACCTCGGAGACCTTCCGCGGTGGCGACACGCTGTTGCGACTCGACGCCGGCGGGATCGTGCTCGAGGCGACCGGGGCCGCCCGACGCGGCGACACGGTGCGGTTCCGGATCGATCCGTCCGGCGTGTCCGTGCTCCCCTAGTCCTCAGACCATCTCGTCGAGGGCCGCCGCGATCTCGGCCCGCAGTTCCTCGTCGAGCGTGGAGAAGAGGATGCGGCCGTCGAAGCGGCGCATCTCCCGAACGAGGTTCGTCGGGGCAAGGGGCTCGATCAGGAGGAAGAGCGCGGCGTTGCCGGCCTGCATGCCCTCGCCCATCTCGCGCATCTGCTTGTCGGAGATGCCGATGTCGCGCAGCTTCGCCCAGATGCCCCCGATGGCGGCACCGAGGACGGCCCCGACCAGCGGCGCCATGAAGAGCAGGCCGGCGAGCACCCCGAACCACGTCCCCGTGGCAGCACCCTGACCGGGGTTGACGTCCTTCGTCTGATGGATCCGGATCCTGCCGCGGGCGTCCTTGGCGACGATCGCGGCGTCGTCGATGCGGATCGCCTGCCGGCGATGCAGCCGCAGCGTGGCGAGCAGCGCCTCCTGGGCCTTCATCGAGTCGTCGAACTCGATGGCGAGGAGATCGGCTGCGCCGGAGACGTCGGTGACGTCGACGGGACGGTTGTCGGCCCAGGGATCGAAGGGAACGGTCATCGTGGGGCCATTGTGCCAAGTCTCACCGTCAAACGGTGACGTCGACCCATCGCGCCGAAGCCGCTCGACCGAGGTCCTCCGGCGTGATGGGGAACACGGTCGTCGGTGTCCCGGCCGCCGCCCACACCACATCGTGACGGCGCAGCGCAGGATCGGCGACCACCGGCAACTCGGTGACATGGCCGAACGGCGGCGTCCCGCCGGCGGCGAACCCGGTCGCCGCCCGGACCTCCTCGAGGCCCGCCCGCGCCGATGCTCCCCCGCCGAAGGCCGCCGCGAGCTTCGCGGTGTCGAGGCGGAGGTCGCCGGGCACCAGGGCCACGACGGGACGCCCGTCCACGGTGAAGACGAGCGACTTGACGATCGCCGAGACCTCGCACCCCACGGCGGCGGCGGCGGCGACGGCGGTCTTGGTGCCCTCCGGGTAGATGGTCACCTCGACCGCGACGCCGAGCGAGCGACCGGCTTCGATCACCCGCTGCGACGCCGCCGGGATCGAGGTCACGGTTTCTCGATGGGCGCCCGCACGACGTTGCCCCACTCCGTCCATGAGCCGTCGTAGTTGCGAACCTTCTCGTACCCCAGCAGATGGGTGAGCACGAACCAGGTGTGGCTGGACCGCTCACCGATGCGGCAGTAGACGATGACGTCGTCGGCCTCACCGAGGCCGGCCTCGTCGGCGTAGATCGCGCGGAGCTCGTCGGCCGGCTTGAACGTCCCGTCGTCGGCCGCGGCCCGCTTCCAGGGGACGCTGGCGGCGCCGGCGATGTGGCCACCGCGAAGCGATCCCTCCTGCGGATAGCCCTCCATGTGGAGCTTCTCACCGCGGTATTCCTCCGGCGAGCGCACGTCCACGAGCGGTCCGGCCGCGTCGACGTGGCGCAGGACGTCGGCCATGAAGGCCCGGGCCACCGTGTCGTCGCGCGCCACGATCGGGTACTCGGATGCGGGACGCTCCGGCTCGTCGGTGGTCATCGGCCGTCCCTCGGCGACCCAGGCCTGCCGGCCCCCGTCGAGGAGCCGGACGTCGGGGTGGCCGAACAGGGTGAAGATCCACAGGGCGTAGGCGGCCCACCAGTTGTTGGCATCCCCGTAGAACACGACGGTGGTGTCCCGGGAGATCCCGTGGCGGGTCATCAACTCGGCGAACCCCTCACCGTCGAGGTAGTCGCGAACGACGGGGTCGTTGAGGTCGGCGTGCCAGTCGATCTTGATGGCTCCCGGGATGTGGCCCGTGTGATAGAGGAGCACGTCTTCGTCGGACTCCACGACGACGAGCTCCTCGTCGTCGAGATGGGCGGCGAGCCACTCGGTGCTCACGAGCATCTCCGGGTGGGTGTAGGCCTGGAACTTGGGGCTCGGATCGGTGGGTACGGTGCTCATGCGTGCTCCGGGTTTGGGGCTATTTACACTACCCCCGTAGGACAATTCGACGGGACCCATGACGATACCCACACGATTGAAGACCCTCGTCGAGCTCTTCTCGGCGAGCCCGAAGCAGATCAAGCTCCAGGCGCTGCTGGACTACTCCAGGCGGCTGCCGGCCCTGCCCGACCACATCGACCCGGGAGCGATGGAAGAGGTGCACGAGTGCGTGTCGCCCTTCTTCGTCGCCACCGAGCTGGCCGACGACGGCACGGTGCGCATGTTCTTCCATGCCCCGCCCGAGGCGCCGACCACCCGCGGCTACGCGGGCATCCTCGCCGAGGGCCTCGACGGGCTGACCCCCGAGGAGATCCTCGCCGTCCCCAACGACTTCTACACGACGATGGGGCTCGAGGAGATCGTGACGCCCCAGCGCCTGCGCGGCATGTACGCCATCCTCGCCCGCCTCAAGCGTCAGGTGGCGGCGCTGGCCGGGGCCTGAGGCGTTCGGGGCGGCTCCGGACGAGGATCAGCACGGCGAACGCCCCGCCGATCACGTGGTACGCCATGTCCCAGGCCGTGTTGAGCGCGTCCCCCACGTTCGACCGTTCGACGAGGGCGGCGAACACGTTCTCGACCACCTCGTTGCCGAGCCCGATCGCCTGCGCCCACAGCACCCCTCTGCGGAGGGGGTACCGCGAGCGGCCCCGCTCGGCGGCGTGCACGAGCGCCACCGTCGCGACGGCGATGCCATAGCCGTGGACGACCTGGTCGAACTTCAGCACCCCGTCGACCAGCCACCAGTTGTACAGGATGTCCTTGCGCCCGCTCGGGTCGCCGAAGAGGCCTCCCGCCATGTGGGCGAACGCCCAGATCGACAACAGCCAGAGATCGGAGCGTGGCAGTCCGCCGACCCGCGCGTCGATGATCACGACGGCGGCGATCGACGCGACGAGCAGGGGGACGTAGATCCACGTGAACGTGCGTCCCCAGACGGTGCCGAGCGTCGCCATGCCGACGACGTGGGCCAGGGTGAACGCGGCGACGGCGGGCTCGCGCCGCGCCAGTGCCCAGACGTGGCGCATCAGACCTCGACGGACACGTCGTCGTGCACGGTCACGCCGTCGGACTGCCGGGTCAGCCCGACCTCGACGCTCCCGAGCCGATCCTCGCCGCGGCCTCTCGGGAACACCACCACCACCGACGGTCCCTCGAATCCGACCTGATCGAGCGAGGCCTCCTCGACAGGGCCCGTGCGCCGCTGCGAGGTCAGGGTCAGGGCGCCATCGGCGGAGTCGACGACGCGTCGCTCGTGCAGGTCGCCGAACTCGTCGATGAGCGACACCGACGCGATCGCCCGGTCACCCTCGGCTCCGGTCGTGAAGGTGGCCGACGCATCGGCACCACCGTCGACGACGGCGACGAACCGGTCGCCACAGTCGAACACGCGCACCCGGGCGATCTCGGCGAATCCCCGATCGCGGCCAGAGACCGGCGGCGCCTCGTCGACGAACGCCACGCCGCAGTCGGTCGGGATCGCCGTGACGTCGTCGGGCCCGAAGGGGCCGACCGTGAAGAGCCCGATGAGGGACAACACGAGAGGGAGCCCGACGATGAGGGCGACGGCGAGCGCGGCACGGTGCCTGGGGGTGACGGGAGTCGGATCGACCACGGCGGCCTCCTTCGCCGCAGGAGGCTACCGGGGAGGGCGCCGAACCCTCACTCGGTGTGCACGACCCGGGCCGCTCCGAGACGCTCCGACGGGTCGAAGGCCAGCAGCCGGTGCAGCCATCGCTCGTTGAACCGGTGCTCGGGCGGGAGCCGGCGCGGCCCGGCGGCGATGCGCTCCAGGGCCTCGCGCGCCGTGATCCGCTCCCCCGAGGCGAGGAACGGGTGTCCGCCCCGCGCGGCGAGCTTGTAGCACACGACGCCCACCCCGAAGAGGTCGGTCGCCGGCGTCACCGGGTCCTTGCGCAGCTGCTCGGGCGCCTTGTAGGCGCGGGTCCCGGCCCGCTTGCTCCGGACCGATGCGGGCGCATCGATCGGGACCACGAGGCCGAGGTCGACGAGCATCGGACGCTCCCACCGCCCCCCGGCGAGCACGACGTTCCCCGGGCTGACGTCGCGGAAGATCAGCCCGGCCGCATGCACGTCGCGCACCGCCTGGAGGACACCCCGGGCGAAACGGGCGAGGTCACCCGGCGATGGCCACACCTCGTCGCGCATCATCGTGCGGACGTTCGGGCCGTCGACGAGCTCCAACGTGATCCACCGCGTGACCGACCCGTCGTGCGCGAGGGTTCCTGCGTCCACCAGTGCCGGGATACGTCCGGATCGCACCGCCCGATGGGCGTCCACCTCGCGCTGCCAGCGGCGCTCGGGGGCGTCGGGTGCCAGGAGCTTCAGCACGATGTTCCGCGCGCCGTCGTCGACCTGCCACACCTCTCCGAAGCCGCCTGCGCCCAGTCGAACGACCGGGGCGAGGCCCGGGAAGTGGGACCCTATGAAGGACGCTGTGTCCGCCTCGCTCATGCGAGCCCGAGAAAGGCGGCCAGGTCATCGGCGACCGCCATGCCGTCGCGACGCGCCGCCGCCTCGGCGGCCCAGACGTCGGCGGCCTCGCCGATGTCGGCGCGCCGATCCGCGTAGATCTTGAGCTTCGGCTCCGTCCCGCTCGGGCGGACGAGTGCCCGTCCCGCTTCGCCGAGATCAAAGGCGACGAGCGCGGCCGCCGGCAGCCAGCGCGGCCGATCACCGGCACCTTCGCGGTAGTCGGTGACCCCCACCACGTCGTGGCCGCCCAGCCGGTCCGGAGTCCGGAGGCGGAGGGCCTCCATCGCCGCGGCGATCTCCGCGATGCCCTGGCCACCCGGACGGACCAGGCTCTTCTGGACGCTCACCCAGATGCCGTGGCGGCGGTAGAGGCGCTCCATACGTCCGAGCACGCCGGTCCCCTCCTCCAGACCGGCGGCGGTGAGGTCTGCGAACCACAGCGCGGCGCTGATCCCGTCCTTGTCCCGCACCGTCGGGCCGACGGTGTATCCGAGCGCCTCCTCGTACCCGAAGACGAAGCGGAGCCCTTCGTCCCGTTGGAGATCCATGGCGGCGTTGGCGATCCACTTGAAGCCGGTCAGCGTCTGCTCGAACCGGGCCCCGTGATGGCGGGCGACCTCGGCCAGCATCGGCGACGAGACGATCGAGTTGACGACCAGCGCCCCACCGCCGGTGTCGTGTTCGAGGACGAAATCGGCGAGCAGGACACCGATCTGGTTCCCGGTCAGCGTCCGGTACGCGTCGCCGTCGGGAACCTGGACGGCGAGCCGATCGGCGTCGGGGTCGTTGGCCAGCACGAGGTCTGCGCCCACCTCGACCGCGAGAGCGGTCGCCAGGTCGAGGGCACCCGGCTCCTCCGGGTTCGGGAATGCCACCGTCGGGAATCGGCCGTCGGGATCCGCCTGCTCCGGAACCGCGGTGAGACCCCGGTACCCGGCGGCGTGGAACACGCGCTCGAGGACGGACCGTCCCACGCCGTGCATCGGGGTGTAGACGATGCGCAGATCGGGTCGACGCCGGGTCGCGGCCCGCCGGGTGATGACCTCCTCGACATAGTCGGCGACCGCCACCTCACCGATCGGCACGGCTCCCGAGTCCGCGAGGTCGAGGCGCGGCACCTCGTTGGCGGGCCCAACGGCCTCGATCGCGCTCGCGATCCGCGTGTCCACGGGCGGGACGATCTGCGCGCCGTTGGCGTCGTACACCTTGTACCCGTTGTCCTGGCGAGGGTTGTGGCTCGCCGTGACGACCACGGCGGCCACGGCCTCGAGCCGACGTGCCGCGTGGGCGACCAGGGGCGTCGGGGCCGGCTCCGGGAAGTACCGGACATCGATCCCGGCGGCGGCCAGGACGCCGATGGCGTCGGCCGCGAACCGGCGGCTCGACAGCCGGCCGTCGAAGCCGAGGACCACCGTGCCGTTCGACCGGCCGGCGTCGGCGAGGAAGTCCGCGAGCCCCCGAGTCGTCCGGATGACGACGGCACGGTTCATCCGATTCGAACCCGCCCCGACCGCGCCGCGGATCCCGGCGGTCCCGAACTCGAGGACTCCGGCCATCCGCTCGAGCAGCTCGGTCTCGTCACCAGAGGCGAGGAGGGCCTCCAGCTCGGCCCGCGTCACGGGGTCGGGGTCGGC
>DATHYU010000387.1:0-2977 GCA_035458965.1 Acidimicrobiia bacterium
CTGAACACGCTCTGCGGCAACGATGTCGCCGTCCCGGTCGGTCGCTGCGTCTACACGCAGTGCATGAACGTGCGCGGCGGGATCGAGGCCGACATCACCGTGACCCGTCTCGCCGACGAGGTGTTCCTGGTGGTGGCAGCCGAAGCGTTCCACCGGCGTGTCGAGTCGCTGCTGCGGCGTGGGACACCCGACGGCGCCCGGGTCTTCGTCACCGACGTCACCTCTGCGTACACGATGCTCAGCATCCAGGGACCGAGGTCCCGCGAACTGCTGGCCCGCGTGACCGACTTCGACCTCTCGAACGAGGCATTCCCGTACTTCCACGCAAGAGAGCTGGACCTCCACCACGCCAGGGGAATCGCCGCCCGAATGAGCTTCGTGGGCGAACTCGGCTGGGAGCTGTTCATCCCCACCGAGTTCGCACTCGGGGTGTACGACCGGCTCGTCGAGGTCGGCGTCGACCTCGGCCTCGCGCATGCAGGGATGGCGACCCTCGAGAGCACCCGGACCGAGGCCGGTCGTCTCGACTACGGGCTCGACATGGAGAACTCCGACTCACCGCTCCACGCCGGGCTCGGCTTCGCCGTCTCGCTCGACAAGCCCGGCGGGTTCGTCGGCCGCGACGCACTGCTCGAACAACGCGAGCGGCGCCCCTATCCGGTGCGCCTCGTCCAGTTCCTCCTCGAGGACCCCGAGCCGCTGCTCCACGGGGAAGAGCCGATCCTCATGGACGGCATCGCGGTCGGCTACGTCCGATCGGGCAACTACGGCCATACCCTTGGAGGGTCCATGGGGTTCGGCTACGTCGAGCACACCGACGGCGTGACCGCAGACCTCCTGTCGGGCTCCCGGTTCGACATCGTGGTGGCCGGCGACCGGGTACCGGCCCGGGCATCCCTGCGGTCGATGTACGACCCGGACAACCTCCGGGTTCGGATGTGAACGCTGCGGCGCAGGCCCTTCGGCGGAGCCGCCGGCGGGCCGACGAGCCCGCACGACCCGGAGTGCCGAGCCGACGAGACACGTTCCACGGCGGTGCCGATCACAGGCCGGACGGGTCCCGGACAGGCCCGTCGCCGTGATGCGAATTCGAACTCGATCCTCTACAGTCGCTGAATAATGTATGCAATCTCCCCGGACTCCCGCCCTCCCGGCGGGAATCCGACGGAGCGGGTCCACCCAAGGCACACGACCTAGCGAGGGTCATGGAGATCTTCGATTCGATGCTGACGGGCCTCGGCGATCTCCTCGTCTGGCCTCTTCCGTTGTGGTTCCTGCTCGGCGTCCTCAACGGGCTCGTGTTCGGCATCCTCCCGGGGCTCAGCGGCTCGGTCGGAATCGCTCTCATGGTGCCGCTCACCTTCAGCCTCGACGCCGGGGAGTCGATGGCGTTGTTCGTCGCGGCGTTGAGCGGCCAGACGTTCGCCGGGTCGATCACCGCCATCCTGCTCAACACACCGGGCACCTCCCCGAACGCGGCGACCACGCTCGACGGGTACCCCCTGGCACGCCAGGGAAGGGGTGGATTCGCCATCGGGATATCGGCGACCGCCTCCGCCCTCGGCTCGGTCGTCGGCGTCATGGTGCTCATCGCGCTGCTGCCCGTGGTGCGCGAGATCATCCTCGCCTTCTCCTTCCCCGAGTTCGCCCTCCTGGCGCTCATGGGCCTCGCCGCCATCGCCGCCGCGTCGTCGGGCTCCCTCGTCAAAGGGCTCATCTCGGGCGGCATCGGGCTGCTGCTCTCCTTCGTCGGATTCGCCCCGGTCGCCGGCGAGCTCCGGTACGTGTTCGGCATCGCCCAGCTCTGGCAGGGCGTCGACCTGATCGCCGCCCTCATCGGGCTCTTCGCCATCTCCGAAGTGATCCGCCTGCTCGTCCGTCGCGAGTCGGTCGCCCAGGACATCGACGCGCTGCGATTCCCCCGCAAGCAGGTGTGGGAGGGCGTCCGCTTCGCCCTTAGCCACCCGTGGCTCCTGATCCGCAGTGCCGTTCTCGGAACCGGCGTCGGCATCGTGCCCGGTGTCGGCGGGACGGTCGCCTCGTTCCTGGCGTACTTCCAGGCGGTGTACAGCTCCAAGGACAGGGAGAACTTCGGACGGGGGGACCCACGCGGGGTCCTCGCCCCGGAGGCGGCGAACGACGGCAAGGATGCCGGGTCCGCTCTGCCGTCGTTGGCCTTCGGGCTCCCCGGCAGCTCGGATTGGGCGATCATTCTCGGCGCCCTGATCCTGCACGGCATCAACCCAGGACCGAACCTGATCCGTGAGGCACCCGAGGTCGTGTGGATCGCCGTCTGGGTGGTCCTCTTCGCCAGCTTCGCCACGTCCATCGTCGGCGTGCTCGCGGCTCCCTACCTCGTCCAGGTGACGCGACTACGACCGAGCCTCATCGCACCGGTCGTCGGTGTGCTCGCCGTCGTCGGGGCCTACGCGCTCCAGCGCCAGTTCATCGATGTGATCTTCGCGCTCGCCTTCGGTGTCCTCGGCTACTACATGCGCCGCCACCACATCCCGGTGGTCCCGCTCATCCTGGGCCTGCTGCTCGGCGAGACCGTCGAGCGAGCCATGTGGCAGACCCTGAGCGTCTTCGACGAGGGGTTCATGATCTTCTTCACCCGCCCGATCTCGGTGATCCTCATCATCGTGACGGTGTTCATCTTCGTGGCGCCCGTGCTGAGCACGCACCGCCGCTCCAAGCAGTCGGTGGAGATCCGATGAACGGGATGAAGGTCGGCGAGCGGAACCTGATGCTGCTCTTCCTCGGCCTGTCCGTCGCGGCCGCGGTCCTCTCGCTCGGGTTCCAGCTCCCCGAAGCGAGGAACTTCCCGCTGGTCGTCGGCATCGGCAACTCGCTCCTCATCACCGCCTACTTCGTGGTGATGGCCGTGCCGCGCCTCCGCCAGGTGTTCCGCCCCTTCATCGAGGACGACATCTTCATGCGGGTGAACGAGGCCGCGGAGGGGACGCACGAGCCGGCG
>DATHYU010000388.1:0-3450 GCA_035458965.1 Acidimicrobiia bacterium
TGCGCATGGTGACCGTAGCTCAGCCAGGTTAGAGCGCCGGGTTGTGGCCCCGGAGGTCGGGGGTTCAAGTCCCCTCGGTCACCCCGAATGATGACGAGACGGCGGTTGCCGTCTCGTCGTCGTGTTCACGTCGTGGAAGGCAGATGACATGACCCAGGTGACCGAGGCGGGGCCGTTCGAGCGGCTCGTGACCCTTACGATCGCAGAGGCCGATCTCGAGGAGGCCAAGGGCCGAGCCGCCCGGAAGCTCTCTCGGGAGATGAAGGTGAAGGGCTTTCGGCCGGGCAAGGTGCCCCGCCGCGTCGTCGAATCGATGGTCGGGCCCGAGACCCTTCGGCAGGAGGCGATCGAGGATGTCATCCCCGAGCTCGCCACGCAGGCCATCGAGGACTCCGGTCTCGAGCCGGTCGTCACGCCGCGCGTGAGCGACATTCGCGACGTCGAGGGAGGCGTCGAGGTCGACGTCACGGTCACGCTGTGGCCGACGCTCGAGGCGGTCCCGGCCGCCGCCGGCCGCCGCATCCTGGTCACCGCTGCGGAGGTCGGCGACGACGAGGTGGAGTCCCAGATCGAGCGGATGCGAAAGCAGTTCGCCGAGCTCGAGGACGTCGACCGGGAAGGGTTCGAGGGCGACTTCGTCACCGTCGACGTCCGCGCCGCCCGTGATGGCGAGGCCATCGAGGCGGTGTCGACGACAGACATGCTGTACGAGATCGGCTCGGGGGCGTTCCTCGAGGGCATGGACGAGGCGCTGCCCGGAACGGCTTCCGGAGGCATCGCCGAGTTCACGACCACCATTCCCGCCGGGATGGGGGAGCACGGCGGCGAGGAGGTCACCGTCCGCGTCCTCGTCAAGGGCGTCAAGACGCGTCGCCTCCCCGACCTCACGGACGAGTGGGTCGACGAGATGTCGGAGTTCGAGACGGTCGAGGAGATGCGCTCGTCGCTCCGCGAACAGCTCGCCGAGTACCGGATGCGCGGGATCCGCGCCGAATTCGAGGAGAAGCTCCTCGACGAGCTGCGCGAAGACATGGAGATCGAGGTCCCCCAGGCGATCGTGGAATCGGAGATGGACTCGGTCCTGCACCGGTTCGCCCACCGGCTCGAGTCGCAGGGGATCTCCCTGGAGCAGTACTTCCAGATCACCGGCCAGGAGCAGCAGGCGTTCGTCGAGGACCTCCGCAACCAGGCGAAGCTCAACGTCGAGACCCGCATCCTGCTCGACTCCGTCGCCGAGTCCGAGGGGCTCGAGGTGACCTCGGAGGAGATCGACGAGGCGGTCACCGCGCTCGCGGCGGCGTCGCAGGCCGACGTCGACGAGTACCGCAAGGTGCTCCAAGAAGGTTCCGGGGGACAGGCACTGGCCGGTGATATCCTGCGACGCAAGGCCACCGATCGCCTCCTCGAGCTGGCGGTCGCGGTCGATGCGGACGGCAACGAGATCGACTTTCCGGAGCCGCCCGACGCCGAGGATTCCGATGCCGACGATGAAGACGGGCCCAGCGGGTCCGCGGAGGATGAAGAGGAATGATCGAGAACAGCTACCTGGTCCCGACGGTCGTCGAGCAGACCAGCAGAGGCGAGCGGGCATTCGACATCTACAGCCGCCTGCTCAAAGAGCGCATCATCTTCCTGGGCACGCCGATCGACGACAACGTCGCCAATCTGATCATGGCCCAGCTGCTCCACCTCGAGGGTGACGACCCCGACAAGGACATCTCGATGTACATCAACTCGCCGGGCGGGGTGATGACGTCGCTGATGGCCATCTACGACACGATCCACTTCATCAAGCCCGACGTCGCCACCTACTGCATGGGCCAGGCGGCTTCGGCGGCGGCCGTCCTGCTCGCCTCGGGTGCCGCCGGCAAGCGGTACGCCCTTCCCCACGCCCGCATCATGCTTCATCAGCCCCATATCGGCGGCCTCGAAGGCCAGGCCACGGACATCGAGATCCATGCCAGGGAGATCATCCGGGTCAAGGAGGAGATGAACCAGATCCTGGCCTCCCACACCGGCCAGGAGCTCGACAAGATCCGTCAAGACACGGACCGTGACTTCTGGATGACCGCCGATGAGGCGAAGGCGTACGGCGTGGTCGACAAGGTCCTGACCCGCCAGGAGCTCAAGGCAGTTTCCGGAGGTTGATCCGCGAGGCCGAAGGGAGACGTTCGGGTGGTGTCCAAGTTCGGTGAGGGCGGCGACCTGCTGAAGTGCAGCTTCTGCGGGAAGTCTCAGAAGCAGGTCAAGAAGCTCATCGCCGGTCCCGGCGTCTACATCTGCGACGAGTGCATCGATCTCTGCAACGAGATCATCGAAGAGGAGCTCGCGACCACGGAGGAGACCCCCCTCTCCGAGCTCCCGAAGCCGCAGGAGATCTGCGAGTTCCTCGACGACTTCGTCGTCGGCCAGGAGCGTGCCAAGAAGGTGCTCTCGGTCGCGGTCTACAACCACTACAAGCGGGTCCGCGCCGGCAATCGCACCGCCGACGACGTCGAGCTGCAGAAGTCGAACATCCTCCTCATCGGACCGACGGGTTGCGGCAAGACGCTGCTCGCCCAGACCCTGGCGAGGATGCTCAACGTCCCCTTCGCCATCGCCGACGCGACGGCCCTCACCGAGGCCGGCTACGTCGGTGAGGACGTCGAGAACATCCTGCTCAAGCTCATTCAGGCCGCCGACTTCGACATCAAGCGCGCCGAGCAGGGGATCATCTACATCGACGAGATCGACAAGATCGCCCGCAAGGCGGAGAACCCCTCCATCACCCGGGACGTCTCGGGAGAGGGCGTCCAGCAGGCGCTGCTGAAGATCCTCGAGGGCACGGTGGCCTCGGTGCCGCCCCAGGGCGGGCGCAAGCACCCGCACCAGGAGTTCCTGCAGATCGACACGACGAACATGCTGTTCATCTGCGGCGGGGCCTTCGCCGGCCTCGAGTCGCTCATCGAGAGGCGGGTCGGCCGCAACGCGATCGGGTTCGGCGCCCAGCGCCAGGACTCCAGCGCCGGCGATGGCGAGGTGCTCGCCGAGGTGCTCCCCGAGGACCTGATGGGGTTCGGCCTCATCCCCGAGTTCATCGGGCGCCTTCCGGTCGTGTCCACCGTCGACGACCTCGACAAGGAGGCGCTCGTCAAGATCCTCGTCGAGCCGCGCAACGCCCTCGTCAAGCAGTACGCGAAGTTCTTCGAGATGGACGGCGTGGAACTGGTCTTCACCGACGACGCCCTCGATGCGATCGCCGATCAGGCCCTCCTTCGGAGCACCGGCGCCCGGGGCCTGCGGGCGATCCTCGAGGAGGTGCTCCTCAACACGATGTACGAGCTGCCCTCCCGCAGCGACGTCGCCCAGGTCCGTCTCGACGGCGACACCGTGCGCGAGCGGGTCAACCCGACGCTCGTGCCGATCCACGACCTCGGCAAGGACGAGCCGACCGAGCGCAGCGCCTGAGCG
>DATHYU010000389.1:0-4438 GCA_035458965.1 Acidimicrobiia bacterium
GAGCATCTTCTCCTGCGCACCGACGTTCCCGAGCTCCGGCGGTTCGTCTTCGCCATTCGGCAGGCCGAGCAGTACGGACTCCCCGTCGCAAACGTGCTCCGGATTCAGGCGTCCGAGCTGCGCGTGCTCCGGCGCCAGCGAGCCGAGGAGCAGGCGCAGAAGATGCCCGTGAAGATCGTGTTTCCCCTGGTCTTCTGCATCATGCCGTCGCTGTTCATCGTCGTTCTCGGACCTGCGGCCCTCAGCATCTGGGACGTACTCTTCTAGAGCCTCACGTCACCCGGGCCACGGCGGTTCGGATGGCGCTCACCACGCCTGTGTCTCCCTCGACGGCCGGCTCGTCTTCGTCGGCGCGCCCCCATGCCCACCGGTCGAGGACGTCTGCCGTCGCTGTGATCACCGCCACGGGGTCGGCCGCGCCTCCCTCGGCCCAGCGCCACCCGAAGCCGTTCGGGCCGGTGCCGAGGACGAGGTGCCAGATGTCGCCCGTGTCGCGGGTTTGCATGAGCACGACCCGGCCATCCGGCCCGAACGAGACGTCGTCGGCGACCGCCGCTCGCACCGGGCCCAGGACCTCGTCGACGCCGTCGGCGGCGATGTCGGGATCGAGCGGAGTCAGGGCATGGTGGGCGAGCTCGACGTCGACGCGGTGGATCGCCGTCTCGTGCGCCATGCGGCGCTGCCAGAACCCCGCCGACTGGTCGGGAGGATGGAAGGTGACCACCTCCGTCGCAGGGTCGGTGGTCGCCAGGGTGGCCACCAGCCGCTCGACGCCCTCCAGGAACCACGCAATGAGCCCGGCATCGTCGGGGGGCGTCTCCCGGTCCGGATTGGCGAGCAGGCGCTCCCGCACGATCCGCTCCTTGTGGCGGTGGATCACGCCGGTGTGGCGGACGACGTCGGCAACGGTCCATCCGGGGCAGGACGGCACCGGTGTGTCGAGCCCCGATGACGCCGCCTCGGCCAGGCGCCGCCCGTCGGCCTCGACGGCGGCGGCGTAGCGCTCCCGGGTCGGCCTCAACGGCCGCCCCGCACGTCGATGGCCTCCATGGCGCTCACGATCTCTGCGAGCTGCTCCTCGTCCCGGGTCTCGACGGCGAAGGAGATCTCGGTGGTCCCGAACGGGAGGCCGATGCCCTCGCGGCGGTGCTCGACCTGAACCACGTTGGCCCCGATCTCGGCGACCGTCGCCGTGATCTTGGCGAGCTGCCCGGGCACGTCGGGCACCAGCACCCGGAAGGAGCCGAACCGCCCCGACGCCTCGAGGCCCTTGCGGATCACCCGGTCGATGAGGAGCAGGTCGACGTTGCCGCCCGACAGGACGACGACCGTCGGCCCCGGCCGCAGGGCGACGCGCCCCGACAACACGGCGGCCAGCCCGGCCGCCCCGGACGGCTCCACGAGGAACTTGGCCCGCTCCAGCAGCAGTGCCACCGCCGTCGTCATCTCGTCGTCGTCGACGGTGACGAGCTCGTCGACGTGGGCCTCGAGGTGGTCGAAGACGAGATCCGACGGCCGCGACACCGCGATCCCGTCGGCGAGCGTGAAGCGCGGCTCCACCGCCGTGGGCCGCCCGGCCTCCCGGCTGGCGACGTAGGTGGCCGCGGCCTCGGCCTCCACGCCGACGATGCGTGTGCCCGGGCTGAGGGCCTTGATCGCCGCCGCCGAGCCCGCGGCGAGCCCCCCGCCTCCGATCGGGATGACCACGGTGCCCGGCTCGGCCATCTGGTCGATCAGCTCGAGCCCGAGGGTGCCCTGGCCGGCGACGATGTCGGGATCGTCGTAGGGGTGCACGAAATGGGCCCCGGTCTCGGCGACATGATCTCGCGCTGCGTCCACGGCTTCTCCCAGGTCGCTGCCGACCAGCGCCACCGTGGCGCCGTAGGCCCGGGTGGCCGAGACCTTGGGCAGGGGAGCGGTCCGGGGCATGAACACGGTGCAGTCGATGCCCAGCGTCGATGCGGCCAGGGCGACGCCCTGCGCGTGGTTGCCGGCGGACGCGGCGACCACGCCTGCCCGACGGGCGGCACCGGGCAGGCGGGACAGCGCGTTCATCGCCCCGCGGATCTTGAAGGACCCCGTGCGCTGGAGGTTCTCGGCCTTCGTCCACAGGTCGAGGCCGCACATCCTCGAGAAGGTGGAACTCGGCAGCAGCGGCGTCGTGAGCACCACCGACGCCCCGCGGCGGGCGGCGGCGCGGATGTCTGCGATGGTGACCAGATCGCCCATCGCAGGGACGCTACACGCGGCGTCCCGGGAATTGCGGTTGCACCGGGCGGCGGATACCATCGGTCGCCGTGCCCCCTGCGGGCTCATCTTTCCGTGCCCAGGGCACGCTCGACCGAGACAGAACTGGGATGATCCTGGCATGAAGCTTCAGAAGACCTACACGCCCCGCGCGGCCGACATCGAGCGGTCCTGGTGGGTGGTGGACGCCACCGACCTGCCCCTGGGGCGCCTTGCCTCCGAGGTCGCCAAGATCCTGCGCGGCAAGCACAAGCCGACGTTCGCCCCGCACATGGATGGCGGCGACTACGTCGTCGTCATCAACGCCGAGAAGATCGCCGTCACCGGCGGCAAGGCGGCGCAGAAGATGTACTACCGCCACTCGGGCTACCCGGGCGGCCTCTCCGAGTCGGGATTCGAGGAGATGCGGGCCAAGCACCCGGAGCGCATCGTCGAGCGGGCCGTTCGCGGCATGCTCCCCAAGAACCGCCTCGGCCGGGCGATCTACCGCAAGCTCAAGGTGTACGCCGGGCAAGACCATCCGCACACGGGACAGCAGCCCCAGGTGCTCGACATCGACGTACGAAAGGTCCAGTCCGCATGACGAAGCCGCTTGCCCAGACCGTTGGCCGCCGCAAGGAGTCCGTCGCCCGCGTGCGTCTGTACGACGGCCAGGGGTCGATGACCCTGAACGGGAAGCCGCTCGAGGCCTACTTCCCCGGAATGGGCATCCGCCTGCGGGTGCTCGAGCCCTTCCGCGTCGCCGGAGTCGAGGGGCGCTACGACGTGCTGGCGAAGCTCGAGGGTGGCGGCACCACCGGCCAGAGCGACGCTCTGCGTCTCGGCATCGCCCGGGCGCTGTGCGAGGTGAACCCGGAGTTGCGGCCGCCGCTGAAGAAGGCCGGCCTGCTGACCCGGGACGACCGTATCGTCGAGCGGAAGAAGTACGGTCTCCGCAAGGCCCGCCGGGCGAAGCAGTTCACGAAGCGCTGAACCGCTTCCTGCATCCCGCCGAAGATCTCCTATGACCTCCCGCCGCCTCTTCGGCACCGACGGGGTTCGGGGACTCGCCAACGTCGACCTCACTCCCGAGCTCGCCCTCGGGCTGGCGCGCGCCGCCGGTGACGGGCGACCGGGGCTGGCGGTGATCGGCCGCGACACCCGCCGTTCCGGACAGATGCTGGCGTCCGCCGTCTCTGCGGGCCTCCAGGCCGCCGGATACGACGTGCTGGATCTCGGGATCGTCCCGGTCGGGGCCGTGTCGTACACGACACGCGCCCGCAAGGCGCACCTCGGCGTGATGATCTCCGCCTCGCACAACCCGGCGCCCGACAACGGGATCAAGTTCTTCGGGCCCGACGGGGCGAAGCTCGACGACGACCGAGAAGCGGCCATCGAGGGTCGCCTGGCGTCCGGCCCGCCGTGGCACGCCGTCGAGGGCGGCGACGTCGGCATCCTCTCGGGTGCCCGGGGCGCCGTCGACGACTACCTCGACCACCTCGCCGATCTCGCGGACTTCAGCCTCCAGGGCCTCGAGATCGCCCTCGACTGCGCCAACGGGGCGGCCTTTCACGCCGCGCCCCGCCTCTTCGAGCGCCTCGGCGCCGATGTGAAGGTCTTTGCCGCCGAGCCGAGCGGCATGAACATCAACGACGGCTGTGGCGCCGTCCACCCCCAGTGGCTGGCCGAGCGGGCCGAGGGGCGCATCGGGCTCGCCTTCGACGGCGACGCCGATCGGCTGATCGCCGTCGACGAGGACGGCGTGGCGATCAACGGCGACGTGGTCATGGCCGTGCTCGCCCGGCACCTGCGTCAGCGCGATGCCCTCCCGGGCGACCGCGTCGTGGCGACGGTGATGTCGAACCTCGGGTTCAAGCGGGCGCTCCGCTCGATGGGGCTCACCGTGGAGGAGACCGCCGTCGGAGACCGGTACGTCCTCGAGGCGATGCAGCGCCTCGACGCCGGGCTCGGCGGCGAGCAGAGCGGCCACGTGATCTTCCATCGCGAGCCCACCGGCGACGGCCTGCTCACCGGGCTCCGGCTTCTCGAGGTGGTTGCCGCCACCGGGGCGCCGCTTCGGGAGCTCCGCCGGGTGATGACCGAGTACCCCCAGGTGCTGCGGAACGTCCACGTCCGGGTGAAGGAACGGCTTCCGGACGCAGACGCCGTCTGGTCGGCCGTCTCGAAGATGGAGAAGCGGCTCGGCGACGAC
>DATHYU010000390.1:0-2530 GCA_035458965.1 Acidimicrobiia bacterium
AAACGGGTGACCGCCTCCGGGGCCAGGGCCGAGAGGCTCTCCTCCACGGTCGCGAGAGCGTCTTCGGACTCCCCGACGAAGGCCGCCGCGCCCAACAGGGCGATCGCCAGGGGCACGATCGCGAGAAAGACGTTGTACGCGACGGCTGCCGCGTTCACCGACAGCCCGGCGTCACGGAATCGCCGCAAGAGCCCCACGAAGAGCGCTGGGCGAAGGATCGAGGGAGCGTCCACCCGACAACCCTAGGAGCGGCCTGGACCCAACCGATCTCGCCGGCTTCGTCCGGTGTCATCGGGTTTCGCGGGGCCCTGCATACACTCCCGCCCGATGGCCCCCCACCCCCGGCACCCCTTCATCGTCGCCTTCGTCGTCGCCCTGGTCCTCGTCGGCGGGAGCGTCGGGCTGTACTCGCTGCTCGCCTCCACCGAGAACGGCGAGACGCCGGCGACGACCCTGGCGATCACGACGACCGGGCCCTCGACGGGGTCCGGAGGCGTCGCCGGCACCACCTCGTCGACGGGCTCGACGTCGCCCACGACCAGCGGCCCGGAAACCTCGACGTCGTCGGCCGACACCTCGACCTCGACGTCACCCACCACGACCACCGAGCCCTCCGGCCCGCCGCTCCATCGCTGGGTCGACACCCGGTCCGTCGGGGAGCCCTGGGGCGCGGTGGAGGGACTGCTCATGTTCCGGGGGAATCCCACCAACACCTGGTACGGCTCCGGACCGGTTCCCGAGACGCCCGAGGTGAAGTGGCGGTACCCCGGCGCGCCGATGTGCTCCTCGTCGACCGACCTCGGGGTCACGAGCACGTGGTGCGGCAACGGCTGGACCGGGCAGCCCGTCATCTGGGTCCGCGACGACGGCGTGACGGAGATGATCTTCGGCGCCTACGACCGGAAGCTCCACTTCGTCGACACCGAGACGGGCGAGAGCACCCGGACGGCGTTCCAGACCGGAGACATCATCAAGGGCACGCCGACGATCGACCCCGACGGGTTTCCGCTCGTGTACTTCGGGTCACGCGACAACAAGCTCAGGATTCTGGCCCTCGACCGGGGCGACCCCGTCGAGCTGTGGAACGCGGTGGCCAACCTCGCCGTCGAGGGCCGGTGGAACGACGACTGGGACGCCAACCCGCGCATCATCAACGACTACATGTTCGAGGGGTCTGAGAACAGCCTGTTCTACATCTGGAAGCTGAACCGGTCCTTCGACGCGACGGGCCTCGTCACCGTGGACCCGCAGCTGGTGTTCAAGATGCCGACGTGGAACGACGACCTCATGGCGGCGATCGGGCCCTCCTATCCGGCCGTGAGTGTCGAGAACTCGGCCGTCGTCCTCGAGGGCCGCGTCTACTTCGCCAACTCGGGCGGCCGGGTGATCGGGCTCGACATCTCCGACATCGACGCCGGCACCGTCGAGCTCGTCTTCGACTACTGGGTCGGCGACGACGTCGACGCCTCGATCGTGGCCGACGACGAGGGCTTCCTCTACGTGTCGGCCGAGTACGAGCGGTACCTCGCCCGCGCCCGGGACCTGGGCCAGCTGATCAAGCTCGATCCGTCCAAGCCCGACGACCCCTACGTCTGGGGCATGAAATCGCTCACCGACCCGCCTGCGAAGGGCGGGCTCTGGTCGACGCCGGCGCTCGGTGACGGGGTGCTCTACGCCGTGACGAACAAGGGTTTCCTCGTGGTGGTCGACCAGGAGACGGGCGAAGAGCTGTTCGTCGACGAGGTCGGGCCCGGATCCTGGTCCTCCCCGCTCGTCGTCGACGATCGCCTGCTCGTCGCCACGAACCCGGGCTTCCTGCGCAGCTACGACATCGGCGACCCGACGACACCCGAGCTGATCTGGGACCTGAAGGTCGGTGAGAGCGCGCTCGAGGCCACCCCGGCCATCTGGAACGGGACGATCTACGTCGGCAACCGGGACGGGTACCTCTACGCCATCGGGGAGTAGGCCCGGCGGCGGGGGGCAGACGTCCCCCTGCGGCCTCAGCCGGTCTTCGTGACCTCGACCTCGCCGAGAGCCGGATCGCCGCCGCCCTCGAACTCGATCGTGTACGTCGCCGTGAGGCTCGTCGGTGTGATCTGGCCCTCGACCACCATCGACGCGATCCGGTCGCCCGGGACGTCTGCGGCCACCATCGTGAAGGACCCGTCGGCCGCGATGTCCGTCTCCACCCTGCCGAAGACCCCGAAGCGGGTCTCGTAGGGGGAGGGGACGACGAGGTCGAACTCGATCGTCGCGGGCTCGGGATCGTCGGCACCGAAGACGAAGCCGCCGAGGTCGACCGTCATCAGTGCGAAGGCGGCCTCAACGTTCACGGTGACCTCCGCATCGATCGGGCCATCGGACCCGAACGTCGTGTTCCGCCACTCGCCCTCCCAGGTGCCGGCGAGCGCCGCGGCGGTCGAGATGCGGGCCACCCGGGCGGCCGCTGCCGGATCGGCGGTCGTGGTGGGCGCCGCCGTCGTGGTCGTGGTCGGCGCTGCGGTGGTGGTTGCCGCTGCGGTGGTCG
>DATHYU010000391.1:0-2586 GCA_035458965.1 Acidimicrobiia bacterium
AGCCCGACGCCCCGGCCGCGGACCTCGCCGCCCTCGCCGCCGGCAATCGTTCGTTCGCCGCCGATCTCTACGCCGTGCTCGCCGGCGTGTCCGACGAGAACCTGGCCTTCTCGCCTCTCGGCATTCGGATCGCCCTGGCGATGACCTACGCGGGTGCCGAGGGGACGACGGCGGTCCAGATGGCCGACGCTCTCCGGTTCGGCGTGTTCGGCGACCGGCTGCACGCCGCCTACAACGCTCTCGACCAGGCCCTCGAGGCCCGGAACGTGGAGTTCCCGGCCGGACCCGACGGCGTCGAGCGGAAGGTCGAGCTGTCCGTCGTGAACGCGCTGTGGGGCCAGCAGGGGTTCTCCTTCGGGGACCCGTTCCTCGAGACGCTCGCCGCCGAGTACGGCGCAGGCATGTACCTCGTCGACTTCATGGAGGCGACCGAGGGGGCGCGGACGGCGATCAACGAGTGGGTGGCAACCGAGACGAACGAGCGGATCCCCGAGCTCATAGGACCCGGGGTGCTCTCCGATCTGACCCGGCTGGTGCTCACCAACGCCGTCTATCTCGATGCCACGTGGGCGTCCCCCTTCGATCCCAACCGCACCGAGGCAGCCGACTTCACCCTGCTCGACGGTTCGGTCGTGAGCGCGGACCTCATGCGGGCGACGCTCACCGTCCCCTACGCCGAGGGCGAGGGATGGCAGGCCGTCGAGCTGCCCTACGTCGGCGACGAACTCGCCATGCTCGTGATCGTGCCCGACGCCGGGGCATTCTCGGCGGTGGAGGCGTCCGTCGCCGACCGGCTCGAGGCATCCGACCTGATCCCCGAGCAGGTCGCCCTGGCGCTGCCGCGATTCGAGTTCCGGTCGCAGTCCGGTCTCCTCGGACCGCTTCGCGAGCTCGGCATGGTGGACGCGCTCGACGCAGCGCTCGCCGACTTCTCCGGGATGACGGGTGAGCGGGATCTGTTCGTCAGCGACATCCTCCACGAAGCCTTCGTCGCCGTCGACGAGCAGGGGACAGAAGCGGCTGCGGCGACCGCCGTCGTGATGGATCTGCGGTCGGCCCCGGCGAATCCGATCGTCCTCGAGATCGACCGGCCCTTCCTCTTCGCGCTGCGCGATCGGGAGACGGGGACGGTGCTCTTCCTCGGCCGGGTCCTGGACCCGACGGCGTAGACCCGCGACCGGATTCCTCTCGATCTTCGGTCACATCCCGGGACTCGTGCGCGACAGTTGGGTGAGAGAACCGGGAGAGCACCGGTGGTCGAAGCACCCGGGGGACGCCGGCGGCGAGGTCTGGGTGTGGCGCGGGAACGGGTGACGGGCCAGGACCTTCCCGATCACCCGTCCATCTTGCGCTTCGACGGCTGCACGCGGGGTGGCTCACCGGGCTGCTTCGGGTAGTGGGGTGGCCACGGGGCATCGCCGATGCCGTTCGCCTCGTCCCGGTCGGCGAGGTCGAGCAGACCCGAGATGTCGCCGGCCGCCTCGTCGATGCCCTCGGTGACGTCGCCGACGGCGTTCCAGCGGTCCCGGAACCCCTCGAGCGTGAGCTCGTGCGGGTCGATCGTCGCCAACTCGTCCCACGTGAACGGTGCGGACACGAGTCCCGTCTGACGGACGCTGTACGCCGACGCGATCGTCTTGTCCCGGGCGTTCTGGTTGAAGTCGATGAAGACGCCCTGCCGCTCCTCCTTCCACCACGCGGTCGTGGCGAGGCCGGGCATCCGGCGCTCCATCTCCCGGGCGAAGGCGAGCACGGCGCGCCGCACCTCGTGGAAGGTCCAGCGCGGCTCGATCCGCACGTAGACATGGATGCCCCGGGATCCCGATGTCTTGGGCCACCCGATCAGGTCGTGCCCGGCGAGAAGGTCCCGACAGCCCGCGGCGACCTCCCGGCAGGCGTCGAAGTCGAAGTCGTCGGTCGGATCGAGGTCGAGGCGGAGCTCGTCGGGGTGGTCGGTGTCCTCGGCCCGGCTGCTCCACGGGTTCAGGTCGAGCACGCCGAGCTGCACCTGGTCGATGATGTCGGAGACGTCGTCGACCACCGCCATCCTTCCCGGCCGGGCCGACGGGAACCGGACCGGCACGGCCTCCCGGATCGTGGACGGCGCCCGCTTCGTGAAGAAGAAGTCCTCGGTGACGCCGTTGGGCCACCGCTTGAGCGAGCACGGGCGCCGATGGGTGCCCCGCACCGCCCCCTCGGCGCACATGAGGTAGTGCTCGGCCACGTCGAGCTTCGTCCACCCGGTGTCGGGGAAGAGGACCTTGTCCGGGCTGGTGAACCGGACCTCACGGCCTGCCGCCGAGACGGTGATCGCCTCACCCATCGTCGAGCCGATCGAAGGATCGCACGATGCCCTCCACGAGCCGGTCCTTGCGCCGCCAGATGAGCGCCCCGTGCCCGACGTTCACCCAGTCGAGCTCGGAACCGGGCCAGTGGCGGTGGACCGCCTGGACGGCCGCCGTCGGCACGTAGCCGTCGACGGTCCCGGCCACCATCACGGCGGCATCGCTGCGGATCGGCGGCGGGAACGCGGTCACGGATGCGAGGAGCAGGTGCTCCTCGAGCCGGCGGCGGGTCTCGAGATCG
>DATHYU010000392.1:0-3112 GCA_035458965.1 Acidimicrobiia bacterium
GATCGCCGAGCGAATCGCTGACCGTCCCCCCCGACGCCGTGAGGGAGAAGCGCGGATAGAGAGAGCGTTTCGCCACCAGGAGCCTCTGGTCGGCGGCCGCCAGGCGGCGCTCCGCGGTTCTCAGGGCCCAGACGGCCTCGGCGAGGCCGGCGTCGTCGGATGCCGGCACGAGAGCCGGTGCCGGACCGGCGCCGGGCGCGACAGCACGCCGGCGGCGCTCGACGAGGATGCCGATCGCGACGCCGAGGGCCAGGCCTGCGACGAGGCCGAGGAGAAGCCAGAGCCAGCCCACGCCTGCTCTCCTGAGTGGTGTACGTGACTACTGATTGTAGGCGGGATCCTCTGCGGGCGCGCGACCGGGCCGGGGTGTAGGGTCGATCGCATGCGGGTTCGTCGGGCCACGCGCGAGGATCTCCTCGGCATCGCACGGGTCGCCGACGCCGCCCAGTGGGCAACCTACGGCGATCTGCTCTCCCCCGTCACCATCGAGGCGATGCTGCGGCGGGACTTCTCCCCCGGAGCGCTCCGGCGCCGACTCCTCAGCGGCGGGATGCTCGTCGCCGAGACCGACGAAGGGCAGATCGTGGGATTCGGCCACGGTGTCGTGACCGAGGGGGCGATCCATCTCGCCGCCCTCGCCACCGACCCGGAGGTCCGCCGGCGCGGGGTCGGGTCGTCGCTGCTCCGGGCGATCCGGGACCTCGATCCGAGCCTCCCCATCTGCGCCGACGTCCTCCTCGGCAACGAGGACGGAGAGCGGTTCTACGAGGCCGCCGGCTTCGTGCCGGGTGAGATCCTCCAGGCCACCATCGTCGGGGAGCCGCTCGTCGAGCGCCGGTGGTGGCTGTCGGCTGCCTGGGTCGCTGCGGGGTAGCCTGGCTCGATGCACCGAGACGACCTCCGGGTCCTTCCCAAGGTCTTGTTGCACGAACACCTCGACGGCGGCCTCCGGCCGGGCACGCTCCTCGAGCTCGCGGACGCATGCCGATACCCGGGCCTCCCGCGGGATGAGCCGGAGAGCCTCGCGACGTGGTTCGACCAGCGGGGCTCGGGATCCCTGGTTCGGTACCTGGAGGCCTTCGCCCACACCGTGGCCGTCATGCAGACGCCCGATGCGCTGGCCCGCGTCGCTCGCGAGGAGGTCGAGGATCTCGCTGCCGATGGCGTCGTCTACGCCGAGGTCCGGTTCGCCCCCAGCCTCCACCTCCAGGACGGGCTCAGCCGCTCGGAGGTGATCGCCGCGGTCCTCGAGGGCACCGGTGAGGGCGTCGCCGCCACGGGGATCGAAGTCCGCATCATCGTCGATGCCATGCGCCACGACACCGACGCCGAAGAGGTCGTCGCGGCCGCCGCCCCCTTCCTCGGGAGGGGCGTCGTGGGGTTCGACCTGGCCGGGCCGGAAGCGGGGTTCCCCGCCCGCGAGCACCGGCGGGCGATCGACGCGGCGCGCGACGCCGGGTTCCGTCTCACGATTCACGCCGGGGAGGCGGACGGACCCTCGTCGATCGCCGATGCCCTCGACTGTGGTGCCGAGCGCATCGGCCACGGTGTCAGGATCATCGACGACTGCCGGGTTCGCGACGGCGAGGTGGTCGAGGCCGGTCCTGTCGCCGCCCGGGTGGTCTTGCAGGACGCCGCTCTCGAGATCTGCCCGACGTCCAATCTGGGGACGGGTGCCTTCCCGAGCGCCTCCGCCCACCCGATCGGCATGCTCCACCGCGCCGGGTTCCCGGTCACCATCAACACCGACAACCGTCTCATGAGCCGCACGTCGATGACGGACGAGTTCGGCCTCGTTGTCGGCCATCACGCCTTCGAGCTCGGCGATCTTCGCGCCGTGACGCTGCGGGCCGTCGACGCGGCGTTCTGCGACGACGCGACGCGATCGGCGGTGCGGAGACGCGTCGAGGCCGGCTACGACCCGCTCAGCTGACGATCGAGCCATTCCGTGATGACCCGAAGGGTCTCGACGCCGCCGTCCTCGTTGTGGCTCTCGTGCCGGTACGCGGGGAAGAGATGGCGCTCGACGCCGGGCATGTCGGCGAGCGGGGCCGTCAACTCGGGCGGGACGATCGGGTCCGACCCGCCATGGATGACGAGGGTCGGGACCCCGAAGCCGCGAAGCTCCTTCGTGACCCGCTCCTGCAGGGCCACGAACTCGCCCCCGAGGCGGACGGTGGCGTTGGTGGCGACGAGCGGGTCCGCGAAATAGGCCTCACCGACTGCGGGATCTCGGGCGAGTTGGTCCTTCTTGAGGCCCAGGGGAATCCTGAGCCTCGGGAGGACTCGCGGCAGCATGTGGGCGGCGACCCGCTTGAAGATGGGGACATTTGCGTCGTAGAACGGCGCCGACAGCACGAGGAGGTCCGGCATCGGGCGATCCTCGAGCATGTAGACCGTGGCCAGGAGCCCTCCGAAGGAGTGCCCGTAGAGGACCACCGTGCCGGTGGCGTCCTGGACCGCCACGGCCAGGTCGTCCAGGAAGGTCTCGTACCGATCGATGTCGGTTCGGGCGCCGCCCGACTCACCGTGTCCGCGGGCGTCCTCGGCGATCACGTCGAACCCGGCGGCGGCGAGATGGGCGCCCACGTGCTCGTACCGGCCGGAGTGCTCGGCGAGACCGTGTTGGATGACGACGGTGCCACGCGCCTCGCCGGCCGCGGCCCACGTGCGGCGGAGCAGTGTGGTCCCGTCGGCGGTCGTGCGGGCATGGGTGTTCGACATCAGACGACCTCTCCTGCGGCGAGCAGGGCCGCGCCGGCGATCCCTGCGTTGTTCCTGAGCTGTGCCGGGACGATCTGCGCCTCGGCGTGGAGGAGATGGAGGAACTTCTCGTGCTGCTTCGAGATACCCCCTCCCACGATGATCGTGTCGGGCGCCAGCATCCACTCGACGTAGGCGAGGAATTCGGAGACGATCTCGCCCCACTCCTCATACGACTGCTCGTTGCGCTCGCGGGCCTTGGCCGAGGCCCGCTTCTCCGCCGACTCGCCCCACATCTGGAGGTGGCCGAGCTCCGTGTTCGGGACGAGGTGCCCGTTCGCGAACAGCGCCGAGCCGACGCCCGTCCCGAAGGTGAGCATGAGCACGGTGCCGCTCGTGTCCCGCCCGG
>DATHYU010000393.1:0-3684 GCA_035458965.1 Acidimicrobiia bacterium
ATCCCGCGGGTGCCGGTTTCCGCCACGCTCACGCAGTGCCCGGCGCCGTGCTCGAAGATCTCGATGACCCCGCCGCCGATCCGGAGGTAGTTGCCGAACCCGATCGACCGCCAGGTCCCGTTGAACGGATCGGACTCGGCCGTCGAGGGCGCGCAGGCGACGGCGACGAGCGCGAGGGTGCAGAGGGCGGCGAGACGTCTCACGAGGCCGAGAACCTCCCGGCGCCGGCGTCGTGCGTGTCGAGCGATCCGGGCTCTGTCATGCGGAGCGGGACGACCCGCCGTTCGTCGAGGCCTTCCCGGCGTCGGCCGTCGCGGCCTTGCGCACCGCGGTCGTCTTCGCCGCGGTGGCCGTCTTCGCCGCCCCCGTCCTCTGCGCGCTCGCCTTCGCCTTGGGCGCCGCCTTCCCCTTGGTCGGCGGCTTCGCCGTCGAGGTCCGGCGCCGTCGCGGCGGCTTCGGCGCCGCCGCGGCCTCGAGCTCTTCGAGGGCACCGGTGAGGCGCTCGGTGAAGCGATGGAGGTCGGGGACCAGATCCCAGTCCGAGTTGACGCCCCAGTGCATCTTGCCGTCGTACGAGAAGAGCGCGACACCGATGCCGTGGTTCACCCACAGCGGCACCATCGGGTAGTTGGCGACCATCCGGGCACCCATCAGGTAGAGCGGGATCTGCGGCCCCGGCACGTTCGTCACCGTCATGTTGAAGGGCCGGATCGTCACCGAGGCGACGCGGGCCGCGACCGAAAGCAGTGTGCCGGGCGTCCAGGATGCGCTCTGCGTGAGCATCGCGGCGCCGAGCGCCTGGTGCGTCTCCTTGAGGTGGGCGGTGCTCTGCCTGACCGCGGCGAGGCGCTTGACGGGGTCGGGCTCGGCGACCGGCAGGTCGATGAGCCACATCGTCACCTGGTTGCCCAGCTCGTCGCTCTGGTCCTCGTCCCGCGTGCTCACCGGCACCATCACGCGGAAGTCGAGCTCGTCGACGTCGACGCCACGGTCCTCGCCGAGGAAGCTCCTCACCGCACCGGCCACGACGGCGATCACGACGTCGTTGACGGTCCCCCCGAGGGCGTTCTTCACCGCCTTGACGCGGTCGAGGTCCGTCTCGAGGAAGTCGATGCGTCGGTTGGGCCCGATCGTCTGGTTGATCGGGGTCAGAGAGGCGTTCGAGAGCCACCCGGAACGCATCGAGTGGAGCATCGCGTTGATCCGGTACCGGACCTCCTCGGCGACGTCCTTCGAGCTCTCCACGAAGTGGGCGACGCTCCGCGTCGCGTCGAGCGGCATCTTGACGCGGCGCTTCGCCTCGTCGACGAAGAGCTGCGACGGCGACGGCGACGGCCGCGGCTCGAAGACGTCCGGTTCACCGATGGTCGCGTCGGGGATCGGCGACAGCGTGACCTTCAGGAGATCGACGCCCGACAGCCCATCGATCATGCAGTGGTGCACCTTCGTGACGAGGGCCACGCGATCGTCCTGGAGGCCTTCGACCACCCAGATCTCCCACAGCGGCCTGGTGCGATCCATGCGCTGGCTGTAGACGCGGCCGGCGAGGGCCCGCAGCTGCTCCATGCCGCCGGGAGCGGGCAGCGCGGTGTGCCGGACGTGGTACGTCAGGTCGAAGTGCTCGTCGTCCACCCACACCGGATGGCGCTCCACGGGGATCCACTGGAGGCGCTGGCGATATCGGGGGATGTACTGGAGCCGGGCCTCGATGAACGCCCGGATCCGCTCGATGTCCACGCCGCCGTCGGGCAGACGCAGGCCTGCGCCTTCGAAAACGAGCGTGCCTCCGACGTGCATCGGGTTCTCGCGACCCTCCATGGCGAGGAAGGTCGAGTCGAGGAACGACAGGCGCTCGTAGTGCGTGGGCATGGTCTCTCCCCGGGGGCGCCGGATCGGGCGCGCACCCTAGGCTGCCCCCAATGCTACGGCGCACGATCATGCTGCGGGCCGGCGTGGATCTCCGCAGCTCACTCGCCGTCCTCGTGGGCGGCCGGCACGACCCGGTCACGCGTCTGGAGCCCGGGGACGCCTGGCTCGGGATGCGGACACCGCTGGGCCCGGCGACGCTCCACCTGAGCGGTGGCGGAACCCGTGTCGAAGCCGAGGCCTGGGGCCCGGGGGAATCCTGGGCGATCGAGCACGCCCCGGACACCGTCGGCGCCCGCGACGATGCGTTCGTCGTCGATCATCCGGTCGTCGGGCCCCTGGCGCGGCGCCACCACGGGCTCCGCGTCATCCGCAGCGCTCGGGTCGTTGCGCTCATGGTCCGCACCGTGCTGGAGCAGAAGGTCACCGGGCGGGAGTCGAAGCAGGCCTGGCGGCGCCTCGTGAGGAAGACCTCCGAGCCCGCCCCGGGACCGCGAGGAGACCTCCTGCTGCCGCCGGATCCTGCCGTGCTCGCCGCCATGGCCTACCACCGCTTCCACCCCTTCGGTGTGGAACGTCGGCGCGCCGAGACGATCATCCGCGTCGCCCGGCACGCCCGGCGACTCGAGGAGACGGCTTCGATGCCCCTCCCCGACGCGTACCGGCGGCTGCAGGCCATCCACGGGATCGGTCCGTGGACCGCGGCCCTCGTCGCCGGCGCGGCCCTCGGCGACGCCGATGCCGTCCCCGTCGGCGACTACCACCTGCCGAACACCGTGGCATGGGCGCTCGCCGGCGAGGCGCGCGCCGACGACGACCGCATGCTGGAGCTCCTCGAGCCGTTCGCCGGCCAGCGAGGCCGCGTGGTCCGGCTGCTGAAGGCCGGAGGCATCAGCGCCCCCAAGTTCGGCCCTCGTCACGAGATCCGTTCGATCGAACGGATCTGAGGGTCAGGCGGCGAACCCGACGAAGGCGAGGAAGACGGCGAGGAGCACCGCTCCCTCCCACCTCACCAGCCGCCGGCCGGTCACGACGAAGAACCCGGCGACGAACGAGCTCCCGGCCATGAAGGCCGCGGCCACCCTGAACGTCTCGTCGACCGTCCCGGGCCCCACGAGCCCGGCGATGCCGGCGACCATCAACGTGTTGAACAGGTTGGATCCGACGACATTGCCGAGCACCAGGTCGGTCTCGCCGCGTCGCGCCGCGGCCAAGCCCGTCGCGAGCTCGGGGAGCGACGTGCCGACCGAGACGATGACGAGCCCGACGAAGGCGTCCGAGATCCCGACCTCGGTGGCGAGGCGGGATGCGCCGCGCACGAGGAACTCGGCACCGAGCAGCGTCAGGAGCAGCGTGGCCGAGCCGACCAGGATCTCGCGCGGTGCAAAGACGGCCTGGTGGTCCGGGAGGTCCTCACCGTCGGTCGGCATGAGCCCGGCCCGGGCGTCCGATCTGGCCCACCGGATGAGCAGCAGAGAGGCTCCGAGCATTCCGAGAACGAGGGCGCCGGCCTCCCACCTGCCCAGCTCGAGATCGAGGAGGAGCAGTGAGAACACGCCGACGGCGAGGAACATGATCCCGCCCTCGCGACGGACCGTGGTGACGCGCGACACGATCGACGTGACGAGGGCCGTGGAACCGAGGACGAGGGTCATGTTGGCCGTGTTCGACCCCACCACGTTGCCCACGGCGAGATCCAGCTCCCCTCGTGCGGCCGCCAGTGCCGAGACGAGCAGCTCCGGTGCCGACGTCCCCAACCCCACGACGAGGGCGCCGATCAGGACCGGCGACAGGCCCCAGGCGCGCGACAGGCGCGCC
>DATHYU010000394.1:0-4302 GCA_035458965.1 Acidimicrobiia bacterium
CGACCTGTTCCCGGCGCACCATCCCTTCACGGCGCCCGTCGACGTGGACGAGATGGCGAGCTCGCCCGGGACCGCGGTCTCGAAGGCCTACGACCTCGTGTTGAACGGCAGCGAACTGGGCTCGGGCTCCGTCAGGATCCACGATCCCGAGACGCAGCAGCGGGTCTTCGACATCCTCGGCATCACGAAGAGCGAGGCGGAGTCGCGGTTCGGGTGGTTCCTGCGGGCGCTGCGCTACGGAACGCCGCCGCACGCGGGCTTCGCGGTCGGCATCGACCGTCTCGTGTCGATCCTCCGCGACGAGCCCAACATCCGTGAGGTGATCCCGTTCCCGAAGACGCAGTCCGGCCTCGATCCGCTCACGCAGTCGCCTTCGCTCGTGTCGGACGTCCAGCTCGCCGAGCTCGGCATCGACCTCCGGCCAGAGGTGCGACGCCGCATCGAGGAGGACGAGGAGGGTCTGTCGGAGGGGTGAGCGCGTGACGAACCTCTTCGAGGCGGAGCGGGAGCTGCGCCGGCGGGCGGCGGAGCCACTGCCGGCCCGGATGCGGCCCCGGACCCTCGCCGAGGTCGTCGGCCAGCGCCACCTCCTCGAGCCGGGTGCGGCCTTCGGCGAGATGGTCCGGAGAGGGCGCCCCGTGTCGATGATCCTCTGGGGCCCGCCGGGAACCGGGAAGACGACGCTCGCCAGGCTCGTGGCCGAGGAGACCGACGCCGCCTTCGAGCAGTTGTCGGCGGTGACGGCGGGGGTGAAGGACGTTCGGGAGGTCCTCGCGGCGGCCAAGCACCGGCTGGAGCAGGACGAGCGTCGGACGGTGCTGTTCCTCGACGAGATCCACCGGTTCAACAAGGCCCAGCAGGACGCCCTGCTGCCCGGGGTCGAGCACGGCACGGTCATCCTCGTCGGGGCCACGACCGAGAACCCGTTCTTCGAGGTCAACTCGCCGCTCATCAGCCGCAGCACGCTGTTCCGGCTCGAGGGCCTGGGTCCGCCCGAGATCGCCGAGCTCGTCGATCGAGCCGTCATCGACGCCGACCGGGGTGTCGGCGACGTCGTCGACGGCATCGACGACGATGCCCGGGAGGCGCTTGCAGATCGGGCCGGCGGTGACGCCCGGCTCGCCCTCAACGCTCTCGAGGTGGCGGCGCTGATCGCGTCGGGCCGGGGGCGCGCGACCGTCGGCGTCGAGGAGGTCGAGGAGGCCCTGCAGCGGCGGATCGTCCGCTACGACAAGGCCGGGGACCAGCACTACGACGTGATCTCCGCCTTCATCAAGAGCCTGCGCGGCTCCGATCCCGACGCGGCGGCCTACTGGCTGCAGCTCATGATCGAGGCGGGCGAGGACCCCGAGTTCATCGCCCGCCGCATGATCGTGTTCGCATCGGAGGACGTGGGGCTCGCCGACTCCCGGGCCCTCGGCGTCGCCGTGGCGGCTGCCGACGCCCTCGCGTACGTCGGGCTCCCGGAGGCCGGGTACGCCTTGCACCACGCCGCCCTGTTCCTCGCAACGGCACCGAAGTCGGACTCGGTGAAGCGAACGATCGCGGCCTCCTCGGAGGCCGTCGCGGACACGGCGTCGGCCACGGTCCCCATGCATCTGCGCTCGGCGGCGTACAAGGGGGCGCAACAGCTCGGCCACGGTGAGGGCTACCGGTACCCCCACGACCATCCCGATGCCATCGTCGCCCAGCAATACCTGCCCGACGAGGCCGAGGGCCGGATCCTCTATCGCCCCGGCACGACCGGCGCCGAGCCGGGCAGGGCGGAGTGGTTGGCGGAGGTCGATCGCCGGATGGGACGGCCCGAGCGACGCTGAGGCCCCTCTCGGATGGGGGAGGGACGGCCCGGCGGGCGGCCAGGACGGCGGAGGGCGACAGGGCCCCCACGCGTCGGGAGTGACGCAAGCCGCCTCGCTACGCTTTCGGCCATGCTCGTGCGTCTCCGTTGGTTCCTGCTCGGCGCCGCCGCCACCGCCTGGGGCGGAGTGGTCGTCATCGGCCGTCTCGCCCGGCTCCGAGAGCGGCTCACGCCCGCCAATCTCGCCCGCGAGGGCGGGACGATGGCCGCCGACTGGCTGCAGCGCCTCGGGGACGCGGTCGCCGGCCGGGAGGGGTCGCGATGAAGCACATGACGGGCAGTGAGATCAGGACGACGTTCGTCGAGTTCTTCCGCGAGCGCGGCCACACGGTCGTGCCGTCGGCGTCGCTGATCCCGACCGACCCGGGCCTCCTGCTGACGGTCGCCGGCATGGTGCCCTTCAAGCCGTACCTCCTGGGCGACGAGCCGGCGCCCTACCCACGCGCCGTGAGCGTCCAGAAGTGCATCCGCACCATCGACATCGACATCGTCGGGACCACGGCGCGCCACGCGTCGTTCTTCGAGATGCTCGGGAACTTCTCCTTCGGCGACTACTTCAAGGAGAAGGCGATCCCCTGGTCGTACGAGTTCATGACCGAGGGCCTCGGCTTCGACCCCGATCGGCTCTGGTACACGGTTCACCTCACGGATGACGAAGCGGCCGAGATCTGGCTCGACGAGGTCGGCATCCCCGAGGACCGCCTGCAGCGGCGCGACCGCGACAACTTCTGGCAGATGGGTGTGGCCGGCCCGGCCGGCCCTTCGTCGGAGATCTTCTTCGACAAGGGGCCCGAGTACGGCCCCGACGGCGGGCCCGTCGTCGACGAGGAGCGGTTCACCGAGGTGTGGAACCTCGTGTTCATGCAGTACGTCCAGGACGAGCCGTACCACGTGATCGGCGATCTTCCGGCCAAGGGCATCGACACGGGCGCCGGCCTCGACCGGCTCGCGACCGTGATCCAGGGGGTCGAGAACCTCTTCGAGATCGACCTCGTGCGGCCGGTGCTCGCCGCGGCGGAGGGCGCGACCGGGAAGACCTATGGCGAGGACGATCGGGTCGACGTCGCCCTGCGCATCCTCGCCGACCACGGACGGGCGATGACCTTCCTGATCGGCGACGGCGTGGTGCCCTCGAACGAGGGACGGGGCTACATCCTGCGGAGGCTGCTGCGACGTGCCGTGCGGTACGGCTGGCAGCTCGGCTCCGAGGACGTGATCACGCCGGCGCTCGTGGACGCGACCATCGAGATCATGGGTGACGCCTACCCGGCGCTCCCGGTCGCCCGTGACGGCATCGTCGAGATGGCCGAGCGCGAGGAGCGCCGGTTCCGCCGCACCCTCGAATCGGGGTACACGCTCCTCGACGGAGCGCTCGACGAGGTCGCCGACGACGACACGCTGTCGGGCGCCGTCGCCTTCAAGCTGCACGACACCTACGGGTTCCCGGTCGAGCTCACCGACGAGATCGCCACCGAGCGCGGCGTCGTCCTCGACCGTGCGGAGTTCGACGCCGAGATGCACCAGCAGCGCGAGCGGGCCCGGGCGGCATGGAAGAGCACCACCGGCGTGGACGACGCCGCACCGGTGTACCGCGAGGTCTACGACCGGTCCGGACCCACCGAGTTCATCGGCTACGACCACGTCGGCGGAACGGGAACGGTGCTGTCGATCGTGCGCGACGGCGAGCCGGTCCAGCAGGCCGACACGGGCCAGGAGGTCGAGCTCTACATCGACAAGACCCCCTTCTACGCGGAGGCCGGGGGCCAGGTCGGCGACACCGGCTGGATCGTGACCGAGACCGGGCGGGCCCGGGTGGTGGACACGCAGTACGCCATCCAGGGGCTCAACGGCCATCGGGCCAAGATCGTCGAGGGCACGGTTCACGCCGGCCAGGAGGCGCGTCTGGAGGTCGACCCGGGCCGGCGGGAGAAGATCCGCAAGTCGCACACCGGCACCCACATCCTCCACTGGGCGCTGCGGGAGGTGCTCGGCAGTCACGTCCGGCAGGCCGGGTCGCTCGTCGAGGACGGGAGGCTGCGCTTCGACTTCAGCCACTACACGGGTCTCGACGCCGATGAGCTCGGTGAGGTGGAGCGGGTGGCCAACGACCGGGTCATCGAGAACGCCCGGGTGCGCACCGAGGTGATGAGCCGGGAGCAGGCCGAGGAGCGCGGTGCGCTGGCGTTCTTCGGGGACAAGTACGGCGAGCAGGTGCGGGTCGTGGACGCCGGCGGCTACTCCGTGGAGCTGTGCGGTGGAACCCACGTCCCGACGACCGGCCAGATCGGGCCGCTCGTGGTGCTCGGCGAGTCGTCGATCGGCTCGAACCTGCGCCGCATCGAGGCCTACAGCGGCGGCACCGGCTACGAGTACTTCAGCGAGCTCCGCCGGCGTCTCCGGGAGACGGCGCAGCTCCTTCGCACACAGCCCGACCAGATCGGTGA
>DATHYU010000395.1:0-8270 GCA_035458965.1 Acidimicrobiia bacterium
CCTCGAACGGGCTGTTCCCGTCCCTGTTCGACGGCGACGGCTTCCGTGCGAACGTCGAGCAGGTGTTCGCGACCACGCCCGGGCGCTTCCCCGACTACACGTTCGACCGCGTGCGCTTCCAGTGGCGGGCGTGGCTCAACATGACGTTCCTGACCACGCCGTCGAACTCGGTGCCGGAGTTGGCGGGCATCCGCACGGCGATCCTGGGATCGGCGTGGCTCATCCTGTTCGCCGTCGCGTTCGCGGTCCCCGTCGGCGTCGGCGCCGCCATCTACCTGGAGGAGTTCGCCAAGAAGAACCGCCTGACGGACTTCATCCAGACGAACATCAACAACCTCGCCGGCGTGCCATCGATCATCTACGGCATGCTGGGCCTGGCCGTGTTCGTGCGGCTGTTCGAGCCCTTCACCTCCGGTTCCATGTTCGGCTCGGGCGCGGGCACCGGGCGCACGGTGATGTCCGCCGGCCTCACGCTGGGACTGCTGACCCTTCCTGTCGTGATCATCAGCGCGCAGGAGGCGATCCGGGCGGTGCCGCCCTCGTTCCGCCTCGCGGGGATGGCACTCGGGGCGACACGCTGGCAGACGGTGCGCAGCCAGATCCTCCCCCTGGCCGTCCCCGGCATCCTGACGGGGACCATCCTCGCCATCGCCCGCGCGATCGGCGAGACGGCGCCACTCATCCTCGTTGGTGCCGCCGGGTTCATCACCGCCGACCCCTCCGGACCGTTCTCGAAGTTCACCGCGCTCCCGATCCAGATCTTCCAATGGAGTTCCCTCCCGCAGGAGGAGTTCCGCAACCTGGCCGCCGCGGCCAGCCTCGCCCTCCTCGTGATGCTGTTGGTGCTCAACACCGCGGCCGTGATACTGCGAAACCGATACGCCAGGAGAATGATGCGATGACCGAGACGCCCCGGGCCCCGGAGTCGCCGGCGCCGTCGCTCGCGCCGAGGATCGAGACCGGCTCGCGTGCCGGGTCGCACGGCGGACGCGATGCGGTGATCACCGTCGAGCACCTGAACGTGTTCTACGGCGACTTCAAGGCGGTCGGCGACGTGTCGATCGCCTTCGGCGCACACGAGATCAGCGCCCTCATCGGGCCGTCCGGCTGCGGGAAGTCCACCGTCCTGCGGTCGCTCAACCGGATGAACGACCTGATCCACACGGCGCGTGTGGAGGGCCGGGTCACCTACCACGACCAGGACATCTACGGGCCCGCCGTCGACCCCGTCGAGATCCGGCGCCGCATCGGCATGGTCTTCCAGAAGGCCAACCCCTTCCCGAAGTCGATCTACGACAACATCGCCTGGGGGGCGAGGATCAACGGGTTCAAGGGGCCCCGGTCGGCGATGGACGACCTGGTCGAGGAGGCCCTCGGCGAAGCGGCCCTGTGGGACGAGGTGAAGGACAAGCTCGGCGACAGCGGCCTCTCCCTGTCCGGCGGCCAGCAGCAGCGCCTGTGCATCGCCCGCGCCATCGCCACGAAGCCCGATGTCGTGCTCATGGACGAACCGTGCTCGGCACTCGACCCGATCGCGACACTGCGGATCGAGGAGCTCATGACGAAGCTCAAGCAGCACTACTCGATCATCATCGTCACCCACAACATGCAGCAGGCGGCGAGGGTCAGCGACCGGACCGCCTTCTTCAACGTGCAGCTCGACACGAAGGGCCAGCGGACCGGCCACCTCGTGGAGTTCACCGAGACGCACCGCCTCTTCACCTCACCCAAGGAGAAGGCCACCGAGGCCTACATCACCGGAAGGTTCGGCTGAGCCGCCAGGAGGACCGGACATGACCCAGCCCCGCGACGAGACACGCAAGGAATTCGATGCCGCGCTCGGGGAGTTGCGGCGCGAGTCCGTTCAACTCGGGTCCATGGTGCTCGAGAACGTCAAGCGCCTCACGGAGGCCGTGACCGAGAACCGGCTCGATGTCGCCGAGGAGGTCATCGGGGCCGACGAGGAGATCGACGAGCGATACGCAGAGCTCGAACGAAAGACCTTTCGGCTCATCGCGTTGCAGCAGCCGGTGGCGGGCGACCTTCGGTTCCTCGTGTCGATCACCCGGATCCTCTATGAGATCGAACGATCGGGCGACCTCGCCGTGAACGCCGCGAAGGGGCTCCGGCGCCAGCATGGCTACACGCTCTCGCCGCCGCTCAGACGCACGACGGCGCGCCTCTGCGAGGCGACCGCGGACATGTTCGCCAAAGGACTCGACGTCCTCGGCTCATTGGACGTGGAAGCCGGCATCCGCCTCGACGAGGAGGACGACGTCGTCGACGACCTCGTGTCGGAGCTCTACGAGCTCATCAGTTCGGCCGACCTCGACGTCGACACCGCCATCGAGCTGTCACGGACCGGGCGGTACATGGAGCGGATCGCCGACCACGCCGTGAACATCGGCGACCACGTCGCCTTCGTCGTGACCGGATCCTTCCCGCGGAGCGTCACCTCGACCGCAGAAGAAGGGGACTGACGCCGCCTTCGGGCGGCTTGGCCTCCGGCCGCTATCCGAACAACCGTCGCCAGAGCCTGACGAAGAAGCCGCGGTCGCCCGGAGCAGGGAGGGACGCCATGACCTCGTCGAGGTGGTCTGGTGGGAGGTCTCCGACGAGGACATAGGACTGATCGGGCGCATGCCAATGCAGCCAGATCTGCGACGGCTCCACGATGCGCCGGTACCGGTGGCCACTCAGGAGCACCTCCCCGGCCCGCTCGAACGCCCTCGGGGTGGCGGTTCGCCGGTACTCGAACACGGAGAAGGCGAACAGGCCGTCGGTGTAGAAGGCGTGCACGCCTCCGCCCGGGGCGGCGTAGACGTCGACGCGGCGGTAGCCGTCGACCTGCTCGGGAAGCCGGTCGGTCGCCGTCGAGCGCTCCATCTGCTTGGCGTCCTCCATGAACGGCCCGGTGGTGCGCTGCTGGACGCCGGCGACGCCAGACATGGCGGACAGCTCGGTCAGGAAGGACGCCCGGAACACGCGCCCGGAGGCGTCGAGCACCTCGGTGCGCAGTGGGATCGAGGTCTCGGCGTCCAGGGTGATCCTCATGCGCGGGAAGCCGTCCTCCAGGATCGTGATCAGGCGGGCCGTGCGGTCCAGCCGCACGGCGAGGCCGTCGTCCCGCAGGTCGTACTGATCGGCGACCGCCCAGGGAACCGAGGCGACCACGTTCATCCCGTACCAGGCATCGCCCTGGCGCCGCGCGACCACGCCGTCTCCGACGGCCAGGGTTCCCCCGGCCGTGCTCACCATCGACATCCCGTTCGCCCGGCTCACGGTGAAGACGGCCGCAGCCGTGTCGGTGCCCCAGGTGGTCAGCACGACGCCGCGTCCCCGGAAGTCGATCTCCGAGCCGTCGAGGATGAGGTCCTCGACCGGCTGATCGGCGAGCGCCGGCACGGCGCCGAGCACCATGACGGCGACCAGTCCGACGACGGTGAGCCGGCGGGCCATCACTCCTCCACCGTCATCCGGATCGTGGCGAATCCCGGGTCCACGACGACTCGGGCGGTGTGCTGTTCGGCGAGCGTGTCGATGTCGGCTGCGGGCGCGGGCTCACCACCGGTCGCGGTCAAGCCCACCAGCACCATCGCGGCGGCCGCCGAGGCGGCCCAGACGCTCGGGCGCCTCCTCAGGGGAACGACGACGGCATCGTCGCGGGAGACCACCAGGGCGGCCGGAAGCTCGAGCAGCGGAAGGCTGCGGAGGGCGGTGCGGGCGACGGCGAGATCGGCGAGCTCGAGGCGGCACCCATCACAGGCGCGCAGGTGGGCGGCGACATCGGTGCGATCGTCGGAAGCGAGCTCGCCGTCGAGAAGTGCCGAGAGGAGATCCTCGAGGTGCCTCATGAGAGCCGCTCCCGCAGCATCTTGCGGCCCCGATGGATCCGGCTGCGGACGGTGCCGACCGGCACGCCGACGGCCTCGGCGATCTCGTCATAGGAGAGGCCGACGATGTCGCACATCACCACGGCCTCCCGGAAGTCGTAGGGCAGCTCGAGGAGCGCGGCCTGGACGTCCTCACCGAGCCGGACGGTCGCAAGGACCTCGTCGGGCGGCGGTGCCGCACCCGCATCGACGTGATCGCCCTCGGGAAGGGACACGGTCGGGCGGCGTTTCTGACGTCGCACGTCGTCGAGGAAGGCGTTGCGGGTGATGCGCCAGAGCCAGCCCTCGAACGAGCCAGGTGTGTACTGCTCGAGACCCCGGCGCACGCGGAGGAGGACCTCCTGGGTGAGGTCGTGGGCGTCGTGAGCGTTCCCGGTGAGCCGGTACGCGAAGTTGTAGATCGTGCGCCCATACCGCCGAGCAACCTCTTCCCAGGTGGGGACACGGCCATCCTCAGGCATCGGCCGCTACTCGGAGAACGCCGGGCGCCGCATCGGAGTTCCGCGAGGTCTCCGAAAGGGCGACAGCTGGTCGAAACGGCGTCATCGGCACTCCTGGGCCGGTGGTTCGAGAGGTTGGAGACGGAGATTCCCCGCCCCGCAGGCCCCGGCTCAGCCCAACGCCAGACCGTCGACGAACTGCTGCAGCCGCTCGCGGGTGATGAAACGCATCCGGGGATCGCGCCGCTCGCGGTCGTAGATCATGAAGGGCGAGTATTTCGCCGTCACGAGCAGGCCGCGGTCGCTCCGCGACTGCTGGAAGTCGACGGCGAACGTGCGGACCGCCTGCTCGCTCAGTTCGGGGTGTTCGCCTTCGGCGTGCGGGACGACCCGCAGGAAGATCCGGCTTCCGGCGCGTTCCGTCTCGAACGTCGATTCGTCGACGGCCCGCACGGCGTACCCGGTCATCCGCATGATGCCGAGGACGATGTCCCCCGCCGACGCCTCCTCCGGGTCGATCCCCTGGGCACGGAGGCCGGCCTGGATGGCGCCCGGGAGACGAAGCTCCTGCGACAGCGGGGCGAGACCCTCCCTCGCCCGGGTCTCGGCGAGGCCCGGGGCGCGCTCGGGCAGCCCTTCGACCGTGTCGAGGGGGTCGAAGCCGGCGCTCACGTGGTGCGGGATCAACTCGGGCAGGAGCGGCGGCGGAAGCTCGCCGGGGGTGTCGAGGGACACCTCGCCGACCTCGACGAACTGCTCGTTGCGACGACCCAGTGCCTTGACCCGGCGGACCTCCGAGATCGGGAGGGTATGGCGCTTCTCGCGAACGACCTCGACCGCCTCGCGGACGAGCAGCTCGCGGAGCACCTCGTCGACCTCGCCCTCGGGCAGCGGCACGTCGAAGGAGACGAGGGCGTCGCTGCCCCGCACGTGGAACTCGGCGACGGGCGCCGCAAGGCGGCCCGACCGGACGCCTTCGGCGGCGCGGACGCCGGCCCCGGCGTCACCGGCGCGGGAGCGTCTCGATACCAGCACGGCGACGACGATCACGGCGAGCAGCACGATCGCTCCGATCACAAAGGCCACGATTGGTACTCCCTGAGGTCGACGAACGACCCCATTCTACGGCCGACGGAGAGCCGGCCGGGCGCTCCGGGGCCGAACGGGATCAGGAGGCGCGGGCGGCGGCGATGTGCCGCTCGCGACGCACCTTGCGGCGCTCGCGCTCGGACATGCCACCCCAGATGCCGAACTTCTCACCGGTCTCGATGGCGAACTCGAGACATTCGGCGCGAACCCGGCACTCCCGGCAGATGGACTTCGCGGTGCGGGTCGACGCCCCGCGCTCGGGGAAGAAGAGATCGGCGTTGGCCCCCTTGCAGTTGGCGTCGTCCTGCCACGCCATGTCGTCGCGCTGGAGCGCCTTGCGGAGCTCTTCGTACCCTGCCTGTATGACCATGCCTCGCACCCGTGTAATTACGGCGATGTGATTCCGGGAGCATTATTGCGCGCGCAACGCGGTCATGTCAAAGGGAAACCGCTTCCGAATCCGCCCACGGATCGTGAGATGTGCCGGCACTCCACCGGCGAACTGCGCGCGGAGCGCGCGCAGAGGGACTCGAATCAGCCGCGCTGGCCCGCCAGCTTGCGGTTCTTCCACTTCGCCTTCATGTAGTCGGCGTTCATCATCGCGATGAAGTCGATGGAGATGCTCTTGGGGCAGGCCGCCTCGCACTCCTTGTGATTCGTGCACGCCCCGAAGAAGGACTCCATCGTGTCCACCATCGCCTCGACCCGCTGCCAGCGTTCGGGCTGACCCTGGGGCAGCGTCGACAGGTGGCCGATCTTCGCCGCCGTGAAGAGTTGTGCCGCGCTGTTCGGGCAGGCGGCCACGCACGCACCGCAGCCGATACAGGCGGCCGCATCCATCGAGGACTCGGCGGCATCGCGCGGGACCGGGATGAGATTCGCCTCGGGAGCACTCCCCGTCGGGACCGAGACGTACCCGCCCGCCTCGATGATCCGATCGAACGCCGATCGATCGACCATCAGGTCCTTCAGCACCGGGAACGCCCGGGCCCGCCAGGGCTCGATGACGATCGTGTCGCCGTCGGAGAACTTCCGCATGTGCAGCTGGCAGGTGGCGGTCCCCCGCTCCGGGCCATGGGGCCGACCGTTGATCATGAGGCCGCAGGAACCGCAGATACCCTCGCGGCAGTCGTGATCGAAGACGATCGGCTCACGGCCCTCGAGGGTGAGCTCGTCGTTGACCACGTCGAGCATCTCGAGGAACGACGCGTCCTCGCTGATGCCGTTCGCCTCGTACTCCTCGAAGCGTCCCGCCGTGTCGGGACCGCTCTGGCGCCAGACGCGCAGCCTGAGATCCATTACTTGTAGCTCCTGACCGAGGGCGTCACGTACTCGAACTCCAAAGGCTCCTTGATGAGATCCGGCTCCTGCATCGGCCCGTTGAACTTCCACGACGACACGTAGGCAAAGTCCTCGTCATTGCGAAGGGCCTCGCCATCCGGTGTCTGATACTCGACCCGGAAATGGGCGCCGCACGACTCCTCCCGCTGCAGGGCGTCGCGGCACATGAGGTCGGCCAGTTCGAAGAAGTCCTCCACGCGGCCGGCCTTCTCGAGCGACTGGTTGATCGACATGTCGTCGCCCAGCACCTTCAGGTCCTTGTCGTACTCCTCCTTGAGCGCCGGGATGTCCGACAGCGCCTTCTGCAGGCCGGACTGGCTGCGCTCCATGCCGCAGTAGTCCCAGACGATCTTGCCCAGCTCCCGGTGGAACCAGTCGATGGTGCGGCTGCCCTTGCGGGCGAGGTAGCCGCGCATGCGGTCTCGCACATCGTCCTCGACCGCCTTGAACACCGGGTCGCCGGTCGGCACCGGAGAGGTGTTCAGCTGCGGGGCGAGATCGGCAGCGATCGTGTTGGGGATCACGAAGTAGCCGTCGGCGAGACCCTGCATGAGAGCGCTCGCACCGAGACGGTTCGCCCCGTGGTCCGAGAAGTTCGCCTCGCCGGTGGCGAAGAGGCCGGGGATGGTGGTCTCGAGGTTGTAGTCGACCCAGAGGCCGCCCATCGTGTAGTGGGGCGCGGGATAGATGCGCATCGGCACCGTGTACGGGTCCTCGTCGGTGATCCGCTCGTACATCTCGAAGAGGTTCCCGTAGCGGGCCTCGATCGTCTCCCTACCGAGCCGCCCGATGGAGTCGGCGAAGTCGAGGTAGACCCCGTTCTGCAGGGGACCGACCCCCTTGCCGGCGTCGACCTCCTTCTTGGCCGCCCGCGACGACACGTCGCGGGGTGCCAGGTTGCCGAACGACGGGTAGCGCCGCTCGAGGTAGTAGTCACGGTCGGACTCGGGGATCTCACCGGCCGGCCGGGTGTCGCCGACGTTCTTCGGGACCCAGATCCGGCCGTCGTTGCGCAAGGACTCCGACATGAGGGTGAGCTTCGACTGGAAGTCGCCGTGCGCCGGGATGCACGTCGGGTGGATCTGGGTGAACGACGGATTGGAGAAGAGCGCACCCTTGCGGTGGGCCCGCCACGCCGCCGTCACGTTGCATGCCTTCGCGTTCGTGGAGAGGAAGTAGGCGTTCGAGTAGCCGCCGGTGGCGAGCACGACGGCGTGGGCCGAGTGAGAGCTGATCTCGCCGGTGACGAGATCCCGCACGACGATGCCCACGGCCCGGCCGTCCTTGAGGACGACATCCATCATCTCCGTCCGGTTGAAGAGCTCGACCGTCCCCGCGTTGACCTGCCGGGCGAGGGCCTGATAGGCCCCGAGCAGGAGCTGCTGTCCGGTCTGACCGCGGGCGTAAAACGTTCGCGACACCTGGGCGCCACCGAACGAGCGATTGGCCAGCAGGCCGCCGTAATCCCGGGCGAAAGGAACCCCCTGGGCCACGCACTGGTCGATGA
>DATHYU010000396.1:0-2407 GCA_035458965.1 Acidimicrobiia bacterium
ACACCGAGATGGCCCGCTGGGCCGAGGCCATCGTGATCGCCCCGGCGACGGCATCGACCATCGCGCGGCTCGCCACCGGGCTGAGCGAGGACCTCCTGTCGGCCACGGTGCTCGCCGCCACGTGCCCCGTCGTGATCGCACCGGCCATGCACACCGAGATGTGGGAGCACCCGGCGACGCAGCGCAACATCGCCACCCTGCACGCCGATGGTCACACGGTCGTCGGGCCGGACTCGGGCGCCCTCGCCGGAGGCGACGTCGGGCCCGGAAGGCTCGTCGAGCCCGAGGAGATCGTCGCCGCGGTCGACGCCGTGCTCTCCCCACGGGACCTGGCGGGATGGCGCGTCCTGGTGAGCGCCGGCGGGACGCGTGAGCCGATCGATCCCGTTCGATACATCGGAAACCGGTCGTCGGGCAAGATGGGCAACGCCATCGCCGAGGAGGCCGCCGCCCGCGGAGCGAAGGTCGTCCTCGTGACGGCGGCTCCGGCACCGGCGCACCCCGGGATCGACGTGGTGACCGTCGAGTCGGCCGACGAGATGGCCGAGGCGGTGTGGAGCAGGATCGAGGGCATCGACGTCGCCGTCCTCGCGGCCGCCGTCGCCGACTTCAAGCCCGAGACCACCGCCGGTGGAAAGCTCCGCAGGGCCGACGGGCCTCCCGAGATCGCGCTCACGCGGACCCCCGACATCCTGGCCGGCGTCGCCGAACGTGATCCGCGTCCCTACCTGGTCGGGTTCGCCGCCGAGACCGGGCCGCCGGAGGGCGCGGTCGAGAAGGCCAAGCGCAAAGGGGTCGACCTGCTCGTCGCCAACGACGTCACCGAGTCCGGGTCGGGCTTCGGCACCGACACCAACCGTGTGTCGCTGATCTCCCCGGACGGCGCGGTCGAGGCGTGGGAGCAGCTGACCAAGCGAGAGGTCGCCGCCCGGCTCTGGGACCGCATCGTCGACCGTCGCGGCGGATCGACCTGAGCGATCCCGCCGTCGTTCGGGTCGTACCGGACGTTCCCACGTTCGCCGTGGACGACGGCTTCGCCTACGAGGTCCCCGACACCGTCGAGGTGGACGTCGGCTCGATCGTCCGGGTGCCGCTCGGTGGCCGCCGCGTGCGCGGATGGGTCGTCGGAACCGGGGCGCCCCGTCGACCCGGGCTGCGGCGCCTCCTCGGGCGATCGGGCGACCTCCCGGTCTTCGACGCCCGCCTGCTCCAGACGCTCCGGTGGGCGGCCGCCCACTACGTCGCCCCCCTCGCCGCCCTGCTCTCCAAGGCCGGTCCGCCGAACCTGCCGAAGCGACGCGCCGCTCCCCGGTTCCCGGACATCCCCGATCCCGGTCCTTCGCCGCTGCCCGAGATCACCGACGCCGCCTCCGGCGGAGGTCGTCTGCGGGCGCATGCCGTCGTCGGCGACCTCCGCGACCCGGCTGCCCTGGCGGCGCTGACCGCAGGGGTGCTCGTGGCCGGGCGCAGCGTCCTCCTCGTGGCCCCGACGGTGGTCGAGGCCGGGGCGATCGCGGCGTCCCTCGGCGAGCGTCTCCCGGGCCGCGTGCTCGTCGGAGGGTCGGACCGCGCGGCGGCCGACGCAACGCGCGACTGGTCCCTGGCGGCCGGTCATCCGGGCCACGTCGTCGTCGGAACGCGCGAGGTCGCCTTCTGGCCGGTGTCGGGCCTGGCGCTCGCCGTCGTCCTCGGCGAGGGACGGCGCGGCATGAAGGACAAGGCGACCCCGACGACCCACGCCGTCGACGTGCTCGCCCGGCGGGCGGGAGTCGAGCGGTTCACGCTGGTGACGGCCGATCTGGTGCCCACGGCGACGACCATCGCCCGCGGGCCGGTGGCGGTGGCCGTGCCGGGCGGGCGGCCCTGGGGGCTCGTCGAGGTCGTCGACCGCAACGACGATCCGCCGGGGAGCGGGCTGCTGTCGGATCGAACCCGCCAGGCGGTCTCCGCCGTCGTGCGCGACGGCGGTCGCGTGCTCCTCTTCACGACGCGGCGCGGCGGCGCCGCCCGGTGTGTGCGGTGCCGCACCCTCCGGACCTGCGGCGCGTGTGGCGCCCGTCCCGGGACCGGCGACGCCTGCCCGCGCTGCGGGGAGGCGGTCGGCCCGTGCCTGTCGTGCGGGGGCCGTCGATTCGAGGGGCTCGGCGCCGGGGTCGGGCGCATCTCCGCCGAGGTCGGCGGCTTCGTCGGACGCGACGCCGTCGGGGAGCCGGCCGCCGCGCGGCCCGTGGTCGTCGGCACCGAGCGCGACCTCGCCGACCTTGACCCCGTCGACCTGTCGGTGATCGTCGACGCGGACGGTCCGATGCTCGCGCCGCACTACCGGGCCTCGGAGGACGCCCTGCGGATCTTCGCGCGGGTCGTGGCGCTCGCCGGCCGGGGGAGAGGGCGACGGGCCATCGTGCAG
>DATHYU010000397.1:0-4501 GCA_035458965.1 Acidimicrobiia bacterium
AGCGCGAGCAACGGCGATGCGACGTTCGGGCTCGCCAGGCCCACCGATCCGTCCTTCCCCGACCTGACCATCAATGCGTCGCTGCTGTCGTACTTGGCCGCAGGCCTGCTCGCAGCCGCCGGCGCCGTCCAGGTCTCGCGCGGGTTCGGGAAGAAGACGAACCTCGTGCTGGCGATCGGTTTCATCCTCTTTGCGATCGCCTTCCTCGCCTGGGCCGCCGCCCAGTCTCCCCAGGGCCGCTTCAGCCTCATCGGGATGCTCGAGACCACGATCGTGCGCAGCGTTCCCATCACGCTCGGGGCGCTCGCCGGCGTGCTGTCCGAACGCGTCGCCATCATCAACATCGCCATCGAGGGCCAGCTCCTCGGCGGAGCCTTCGTCGCCGTCATCGTCGGGGCGTCGCTGTCCGACCGCGAGGACTTCCTCATCCTCGGGGCCCCCGTCGGCGGATGGATCGGCGTCGGGGCGGCGATGCTCGCGGGTGCCTTCCTCGCCTGGGTGCTGGCGGTGCTTGCGATCCGCTACCGGGTCGACCAGATCATCGTCGGCGTCGTGATCAACATCTTCGTGCTCGGCCTGACGTCCTTCCTCACGATCCGGCTGCTCGCGGAGAACCAGGATTTGAACTCCGGCCCCATCTTCAAGCCGCTGCAGGTTCCGTTCTTCGGCGACATACCCGTGGTCGGGCCGCTGCTGTTCAGGAACACGATCTTCGTCTACGGGAGCTTCCTGCTCGTCGCCGTCCTGACGTACGGCCTGTTCAGGACGCGCTGGGGCCTCCGGGCCCGCGCGGTCGGTGAGCATCCCAAGGCCGCCGACACGCTCGGTGTGAACGTGTACCGGTATCGGTACCTCAACACGCTCCTCGGCGGCGTGGTCGCCGGCTTCGGCGGGGCGTACTTCACCCTCGGGTCGGTGGGCCGTTTCGACGAGAACATGACGAACGGGCGGGGATTCATCGGCCTCGCAGCGATGATCTTCGGCCGGTGGCACCCGGTCGGAGCGATGGCGGCGGGGCTCGTGTTCGGCTTCGCCGACGCGCTGCAGCAGAAGCTCGGCATCCTCCAGACGGGCATCCCGTCGGAGTTCCTGGGCATGGCACCGTTCCTGGTCACGATCCTCGTCGTCGCCGGCCTCGTCGGGAAGGCGCGTCCGCCCGCGGCCGACGGCCAGCCGTACGTGAAGGAATGATCGGCGGAGCCGGTTCTTCCCGCCGGCGGCTCACGGCCGACGGCCGGCCTCCCACGCATCCTCACCGTCTGCTGTCTGCTGCCCGCCCACGGCTCGCGTAGCCTCGTCTGCAGGACGACCGGGGAGGGATCGTGGACGAAGCGAAGTACCGCACTGCCGAACGCGAACTGTGGGAGTCCATCGGCCTCGAGCCGCGAGAGGTCCGGGTGCCCCTCGCCGTTGCCGGGGTGGAGGTCCGGGTCCAGATCGTGGGTGCCGGACCCCCGGTGCTGTTCATCCACGGCGGGCCGAACAGCGGCGCGACGTGGGCCCCGATCCTTCCGGCCTTCGAGGGCTTCACGTCGTACCTGGTCGATCGGCCCGGCACGGGTCTCAGCGACCCCTACCCGATCGGTGAGGGCGAGCTCTACGAGTTCGGGAGCCGCTTCGTCGACGACCTCCTGGATGTCCTCGACATCGATCGCGCCCACGTCGTGGCCTCGTCGTTCGGAGGGTTCGTCGCGCTCTGCTCGGCCGCCGCCACACCCGGCCGGTTCGATCGGATGGTCCAGATGGCCTGTCCGGCCTTTGCGCCGGGGATGCAGACCCCGCGCTTCATGAAGCTCATGGGGATCGGCCCCATTCGGTGGCTGATGAACACCCTGCCTCCGAACGAGCGCGTCGGCGACAGCATCCTTCGCCAGATCGGCCACGGGCCGAGCCTCGACGCGGGCCGCATCCCCCAGGTGTTCAAGGACTGGTACCTCGCGCTCCAGAAGTACACCGACACGATGAAGAACGAGGGCGCGATGATCGCCCAGGCCGTCAGCTTCCGGAAGGGGTTCGACGTGTCCCTGACGCTGCCGACGTCGATCATCGAGGCGGTCGAGGCGCCCACGTTGTTCCTGTGGGGCGAGGACGACGCCTTCGGCGGCCGCGGGGTCGCGGAGTCGCTGGTGGCCTCGATGCGGGATGCCCGTCTCGAGATGCTCCCGGAGTCCGGTCATCTGCCGTGGCTCGACGACGCCGAGGGCATCGGGCGACGGACCGCCGCGTTCCTGCGGACCGGCTGACGACTACGCTCTCGGGACCGTGAGCGCCATCCGAACCGACACCCGCGTCCCCGTTCTGATCGCGCTCCTGGCGAGCGCCTACGTCGCCGCGCAGATCCTGAGCGATGTCACGTCGCTGAAGATCACCGAGGTGGCCGGGCTCTCGATGGACGCCGGGACGCTCGTCTACCCGTTCACCTTCACGCTGCGCGATCTCGTGCACAAGGTCGCCGGGGTCCGGGTGGCGCGTGCGCTCATCGTCGGAGCCGCGGTCATCAACCTCGGCATGGCAGCCCTGTTCTGGGTGGTCGCGAACCTTCCCGGCGTCGCAGACACCGGGCCGGGCACCGAGCTCTTCGGCGATGTGCTCGCTCCCGTGTGGCGGATCGTGTTCGCATCGATCGTCGCCGAGGTGATCAGCGAGTTCATCGACACCGAGGCGTACTCGGCCTGGGCCCGTCGGTTCGGCGAGCGTCATCAGTGGGGCCGGGTGCTGGCGTCCAACGCCGTGGCCGTCCCGATCGACTCGGCGGTGTTCGTCCTCATCGCCTTCGTCGGGGTCGTTCCAGCGGCCGACGCCTGGGAGATCCTCGGCACGAACATCCTCGTCAAGGGCATCGTGACGGTCGTCTCGATCCCATGGATCTACGCCGTTCGGGCCCGGGTGCCGTCGGCCGAGGCCTGAGCGGCCGATGCCTACCCGCTGATGTCGGGAGCGACCCGCCCGTAGAACAGGATCTCCTGGGCGGCGAGCTCGCGGAAGGGCTCCCGTCCGTCGAACGTCTGTCCCGGATACGCGCTGTCGACCTTGATCGTGACGCTGGAGGTGCGCAGCGAGCGGAGCTGGATGCGCTGCGGCTCGTTGCTGTCATCGAGCTCCGTCACCGTCGCCTGCTGGAGGTCGTCGAGGGTGACCGTGATGCCCTTGATGCGGGCATTGCGGAGGAAGCGCTCCTCCTCCTCGAGGTTGTGGACGAACATCTCGGTGATCTGCACCGGCGGGGAGAAGAGGAACGTGATCTCGGTCCCGATGCCGCCCTCGGTGGCGTTCCACGAGTTGGTCTCGTCGTCGTCGATGAGCGCCGAGCACGGGAAGGAGGGGAGCTCGGACGAGCAGCGGACCCGGATGGGCTGGAGCTGGACGATGTTCAGCGTCGGCTGTGTCGTGGTGGTCGTCGAGGAGCTGACCGCCGCGGAGTCCTCGTCCCCGCGGAAGACGTTCACCGCGAGGGCGAGCACCGCCACGGTGAAGATGACGCCGGCGAGGACCATGAGTGCCCGGGCGCCCGCCGTGGTGCGCAGCATCGGCTGGGGAGCGACCGGCATCGGCGCCTGGTCGATCCGGGCCCCGCATGCCTCGCAGTGCCGGTTGTACGGGGGGTTGTGCGAGTGGCACGAAGGGCAGGCGACGACCTCGCCGCGCGGCGGAAGATCGTCGGCCGAGTTCGGGACCTGGTTCCTGATCGTTCGGGTTCGGGGGGATTCCTCCTCGACCTGGGAATCGTCGTCGTCGAGGACGAAGGGCTCGAATCCGTCTTCGTAGTCGCTCACGCGTTCCTCACGTCACTTCGCGTGCCCGGGTCGGCCCGCCTGGTGGGAACCGCCGGGGAAGGACGGAACCCTCGGTATTGTGCCACGCATCGTCGATTGGGCGAGGGACCGTGCTGCTGGCAGACATTCGACCGACCGAGGCGTGGAACGCCATGGGGATCGTGGGAGGGCTCGTGCTGATCGCGGTCGCCGTGTGGCTCGTCGTGCTCGCCGTTCGTGTCACAGGGCGCCGGTAGCGTCGCGTTCGATGCGGTATCGATGCACCGAGTGCGGGTACGAGAGCGCCAAGTGGATGGGGTTCTGTCCGGCGTGCCGCCACGACGGTGCCCTGGAGGAGCGTGAGCCATCCCGGGCACGTGACCGGGGCCCGCGGGCCGCTCGGGCGGTGCCGATCCCCGAGGTGGGGATGGCAGCCGTCACCCACCGCCCGGTCGGCATGGGGGAGGTCGATCGGGTCCTGGGCGGCGGCCTCGTCGCCGGCGCCGCGATCCTGCTCGGTGGTGAGCCCGGCGTCGGCAAGTCGACCCTCCTGCTCCAGGTGGCGGGGGCCGTGGCCCGGTCCGGTGGCCGCGTCGTCGTCGCCTCGGCGGAGGAGTCGGCCGGTCAGGTGGCGATCAGGGCCCGGCGCCTCGGCATCGCCGAGCCCGATGTGATGCTCGTCGCCGATGCCGATGTCGACGCCATCGTGGCTGCGGCGGAGGAGGCCAAACCGGACCTGCTGGTGGTCG
>DATHYU010000398.1:0-7936 GCA_035458965.1 Acidimicrobiia bacterium
ACATCGTGATCGACGACCTGGTGATCCTCCGTCCCGGAGACCAGGTGGTGGTGGACGGCACCGTGGCGCGCACCGACAGCCTCGAGGTCGACGAGTCGCTGCTGACGGGCGAGTCGGATCCGATCCTCAAGGACATGGGCAGCGAGGTGCTGTCCGGCTCGTTCGTCAGCTCCGGTTCCGGCGTGTTCCGCGCCACCCGGGTCGGCACGAACGCCTATGCGGCGCAGCTCGCCGACGAGGCGAAGAAGTTCACGCTGGTGCGATCCGAGCTCCGCAAGGGCATCGACTGGATCCTCGCGGCGATCGGATGGGTGATGATCCCGACGTCGATCCTGCTCATCTGGAGCCAGTTCGACGCGAACAACGACATCAAGGAAGCGATCCGCACCTCGGCCGCCGGGATGGTGGCGATGATCCCCCAGGGTCTCGTGCTCCTCACCTCGGTGGCGTTCGCCGTGGGCGTGGTTCGCCTCGGGCGCCGCCACGTGCTCGTCCAGGAGCTCCCCGCCGTCGAGGGTCTCGCCCGCGTCGACGTCGTGTGCTTCGACAAGACCGGCACCCTCACCGAGGGCAGGCTCGTCGTGGAGACCCTCGACCTCCTCGCCGACGATCCCGAGGCGCAGGCCGCCCTGGGAGCGCTCACCGCCAGCGACCCGAACCCCAACGCCACCCTGCAGGCCATCGGGGCCGCCTTCCCGGAGCCCACCGGCTGGTACACGTCCGCCACCGTCCCGTTCTCCTCCGCGCGCAAGTGGAGCGGCGCCTCGTTCGGCAGCCTCGGGAGCTGGGTCATCGGGGCTCCGGAGATGGTCCTCCCGCGCGACCCGCGGGTGGCGGCCGCCGTCGCCGACGCCGCAGGCGCCGGCCGGCGGGTGATCCTGCTCGCCAGATCCGACCACGAGTTGCACGGCGATGCACTGCCGCCGGAGCTGCGTCCGATCGCCGTGCTCGGATTGAGCGACCGCATCCGCGAGGACGCCGCCGAGACGCTCCGGTACTTCGCCGCCCAGGGCGTGCTCACGAAGGTGATCTCGGGCGACCACCCGGCGACCGTCGGCGCCATCGCACAGGCCGTTGGCATTCCCGACGCCGACCGGGTGGTCGACGCCCGCACACTTCCGACGAACGAGGTCGAGCTCATGGAGGTCCTCGAGCACGCCACCGTGTTCGGCCGCGTGACACCCCATCAGAAACGAGCGATGGTGGCTGCGCTGCAGGCCAACGGCCACGTGGTCGCCATGACGGGCGACGGCGTCAACGACGTCCTGGCTCTCAAGGACGCCGACATCGGCATCGCGATGGGGTCGGGCTCCTCGGCGACGCGGTCCGTCGCACAGCTCGTGCTCCTCGACGGCTCCTTCGACACCCTGCCGTCGGTCGTCGGCGAGGGCCGCCGGGCGATCGCCAACATCGAGCGGGTTGCCAACCTGTTCGTGGTCAAGACGGTCTACGCCTTCCTGCTCGCCGTCCTCGTCGGTGCCTTTGCCCGCCCCTTCCCGTTCGTGCCGCGGCATCTCACCCTCGTCGGCACGCTGACGATCGGCGCCCCTGCCTTCTTCCTCGCCCTGGCCCCCAACGCCAGCCGGGCCAGGCCGGGGTTCGTCTGGCGCGTGCTCCGCTTCGCCCTGCCGGTGGGCGCGGTCGCGGCCATCGCCACGTATCTCGCGTACGAGCTCGCCATCGCCGAGGACCTGGCTCTCATCGAGGCCCGCACCATGGCCACCCTCGTACTCGCCTCGATCGGACTGTTCGCCCTCCAGATCAACAGCCGCCCGATGACCCCTGCTCGAAGCGCCCTCATCGCTCTGATGGCGGCGATCTTCGCGATCGTGATGCTGAGCCCGGGCTGGCGGACCTTCTTCGAGTTGGACATGCCCCGTGTCGTGGTGGTGCTCGCCGGAATCGGGATCATCGCGATCACCGGGATACTCCTCTACGGCGCCCTCCAGGCCGGAGGCTGGTTCGCCCAGATGCCCGACCTGCTCGTCACGCCACTGAAGGGCGGACCGATCAAGGCGCTCCAGGGCGGGATCGAGGCGCTGCGCGTGCGCGCCCAGCGATTCGGAGAGCCCCTCCAGCCCGACGACGACGAACCGCCTCCCCGCTGACGCTCAGCAGGTCGACGGCCCACCCGTCGGAACACCGTCGGGATCGATCCGTACCTCGATCAGCCCGTGGGCCTCGCGGAGGGCCGCTTCGACCTCCTCCGGGGTCTCCCCTTCGGCGAACAGGAAACCCAGGTACCGGTCTCCCTCGGGAAGCGGGCGAACCCAGCGTCCGGTCGTCACCGTGATCTCGACGCCGGTGATCCCCTCCACCTCGGCGACGGCCTCGGTGCGACGGACCCCCTCGAGCACCCCTTCGGCCGGGGTCGGGAGCATCATCACGCCGGTGGCGCGGCCGGTGCGCGCCATGCCCCGCCGGGTCATCCCGAGGGCGGACCGGATGATCTGCTCCTCCAGTGACCCCCGCAGCATCCCGAAGGTCAGGGCCCGCGAACACAGGCCGCCGATCGACCTGCCGGCAACCTCGATGAGCACAGGCCCGTCGGGGCCGAACCGCACCTCTGCGTGCACCGGACCCCGATCGAGGCCAAGCGCCCGCACCCCCGCCTCGACGATCGCGTGGATCTCGGCGTCACGCCCGAGCCGCGACGGTGTCACATAGATCGTCTCCTCGAAATACGGGCCCTCCAGAGGATCGGGCTTGTCGAAGAGCGCGAGCACCTCGAGGACGCCGTCGGCGACGAGGCCCTCGACGGCCACCTCGGGACCGGAGACGAACTTCTCGACGAGCAGGGGCGGATCGGCGGGGGCTCCGGCCTCCTCCGCGATCCGTCGGGCCCGCTCCCACGCCCCGCCCAATGAAGAATCGTCGTCGGCGCGGATCACCCCGCGGCTCGCCGACAGGTTGAGGGGCTTCACCACGACCGGGTAGCCCAGGTCGGCAGCCGTCCGTCTCGCATCCCTCACCGAAGTGACGACGGCGAAGGACGGCTGCGGCACGCCGGCGGCTGCGAGGCGCTCCCGCATCAACGCCTTGTCGCGCGTGGCGGCCACGGCGTCGGGATCGGCATGGGGAACACCCAGCGCCCGGGCCGTCTCGGCGGCCACGACGACCGCACCGTCGTCGACCCCGATCACCGCGTCGACGCCGAGGCCGTCGACCTGCTCGGCGATCGCGCGGGCGGCCACCACCGGTTCCGTGAGGTCGGTCTCGATCATCTGCTCGACCCGCTCGCCGGAGAGAGGCAGGTCGCCGTCGGACACCACCACGACGTCGACGCCGAGGTCCCCCGCCGCCCGGATGAAGTCGGGCGCCCGGTACGTGGCCGTGGGCATGACGAGAACGATCCGCATGGGCCCATGATGCCCCGCTGTGGCATGCAGCGACCGCGCCTGTACGATGCGGAGCACCCGACCCAGGAAATCCTCGTGACTCGCGACGACCAGGTCCTGTCGCTCACCGATGAGGCGCTCAGCGCGATTCTCGACATTCGAGGCCGCGAACCCGACGCCGACACCCTCGCGCTCAGCCTTTCGATCACCGGTGTCCGCGGCGTGGAGTTCACCTACGAGCTCACCTTCATCCCGACCGAAGATGCCGGCGACGACGACGCCCTCTTCACCGTGGAGAACCTTCCCATCGTCGTGAAGTCCGACTCCATCGAGAACCTCACCGGGGCCTCCATCGCCGTCACCAACGGCGGCCTGGCGATCGACAACCCGAACAGCCCGGTACCCAAGATCCAGGTTGGCGACACGGAGCTCGACGGTCCCGTCGCCGACCGGGTCCAGCAGGTCCTCAGCGAGCAGATCAACCCGGCGATCGCAGGCCACGGCGGCTTCGCCGAGCTCGTCGCCGTCGAGGGCGACACGGCCTTCCTACGGCTCGGCGGCGGCTGCCAGGGGTGCGGCCTGGCCCAGGTGACGCTGTCGCAGGGCATCGAGGTGGCGATCATCCAGTCCGTCCCCGAGATCACCCGCGTCGTCGACGTCACCGACCACTCCTCGGGCGACAACCCCTACTACGAGAGCTCCAAGAAGTAGGGCTCGGCTTCGTTTCCTTCGACTCTGGCTGAGGGCCGGAGTCTCCCGTACCGTGAGAAGGTTCTCTCGCGGAGGAGATGGTCATGGGCTCCCGGTCGATCGCCGTCACAGCGGCTCTCCTGCTCGTCCTCGGTGTCCTGAACGCCGCCCCGGCAATCGCCGACGATCAGGTCGGAGTCGTCGACACCACCACCGGCGAATGGCACCTCAGACCCGACGACGGGATCGGCCGGTCCTTCTACTACGGCAACCCCGGCGACTACCCCTTCATGGGCGACTGGGACTGCGACGGGGTCGACACCCCCGGCCTCTACCGCCAATCCGACGGCTACGCCTACCTCCGCAACGCAAACACCCAGGGGATCGCCGACATCCGCTTCTACTTCGGGGACCCCGGCGACGTCCCCCTCGCCGGCGACTGGAACGGAGACGGCTGCGACACCCTCGGCCTCTACCGGCCATCGGAAGGCAAGGTCTACCTCCACAACACCCTCGGATCCGGCGACACCGGCCTCGGAGCCGCCGAGCTCGAGTTCTACTGGGGCAACCCCGGCGACGAGCCCTTCGCCGCCGACACCGACGGCGACGGCATCGACGAGATCGGCCTCTACCGCCGCTCCGACGCCACCGTCTTCCTCAAGTGGGACAACACCCCAGGCGTCGCCGACGACTCCTTCGTCTACGGGAACCCCGCCGACCAGTTCGTCGGCGGCGACTTCGACGGCGACGGCACCGACACCGTCGCCATCTACCGGCCCGCAACCGCCGAGTTCCACCTCCGCAACACCAACACCCCCGGCATCGCCGAAACCACCCACCGTTTCGGCATCGGCGACCAGACGCCGGTCGCCGGCGACTTCGCCATTCCCACGCCTGCCTGGGAGGACCGGGCCTGGACGGAGACGATCATCGACGACCAACCCCTCGCCGGACGCTGGGCCTCCCTGACCACCGGGCCCACCGGGAACCCGATCATGGCCTACGGCTACATCGGACCATGGACCGAATGGGCCCCCTGGGAATCCCTCGTCATCGCCGCCTGCCGCAACCGGACCTGCACGGACACCGCCATCAACCGCACCGGCGCCCCCGTCGGCGACATGACCTCCGTCGACCTCGGCGCCGACGGCAACCCGGTGATCGCCTATGAGGACAACATGATACTCGAGGGCGTCATCGCCTTCTGCGAGGACGCCGAGTGTCGCACGGTCACGCGAAAGACGGTGATGTCCACATCGCAGATGCGCGGGGCCTTGGAGGTGAGGACCTCCGGACTCCCGATCCTCGCCGCCTCGACCTCCAACGGACTCGTGGTCACGGCGTGCGGCGACGGTCGGTGTGATTCGTTTACGAGCGAGGCCCTCCGATCTTCCTCGGGCTACACACCGGTTGACATCACATCGCTGGGCGATCGAACCCTGGTCCTTGTGAGCTGGGGCGCCGGTCGCGTCTTCAGCGACGGGGTCCTCCTCGTGATGCAGTGCCATGAGGATTCGTGCAGAGAGACTGCCACCGAGGTAGCCCAGCTCGTCGCGAGCACTCCGTTCATAGAGGCGTGGGGACAACGGCCTGCGATCACCACGAGAGCAGACGGTGTCGCGATCGCCTACTCGCTGACACGGAAGAACGAGGAGTACAGGGCCATCGGCTCCGAGCTGTGGCTTGCCGTGTGCGATGACGGTTCGTGTTCCGACCTGTCGAAGGTGCGCATCGCCGAGATGCTGCTCCCCGAACCGCAAGGTGACTGGCCGCAGGAGCTGCCCGTGTACGCAGACATCGAGATTGCAGGGAACGGCAGCATCCTCATTGCCCACCGCAACCCGGTTTCTGGTGGGCTCCAGATCACCTCGTGCGGAGACGAGTCATGCGTGATCCCCGCCACGATCGTGCTCCCGGCCACGGGCATGGAACTCGCCTTCACCGTCGATCCCTATGGCGTGCCGATCGTGATCTCCCGTGAATCCGACGGGCTCACGCTGCTCCGATCGCCGAACTAGGCCATCCCGGTCCGCTGGGCCTCGACGAGGGCCGAGATCGCGTCGACGCGGGTGACGAGTGCCTTGATCTCCTCCGCCCAGGCGGCGCGGGCCATGAGCATCCCGACGTCGCCGCCCTCGAGCAGGCCCCGGTTCATCGCCAGCCGGATCGCCGTTCCGAAGAGCACCGTCGAGACGCCCTCAGGGCTGCGGATCCGCCGCTGCGCCACGTACTGGCGGCCCACGGCGAGGCACTCGTCCACGAACGCCTTGCGATCCACGTCGAGACGATGGTCGCGGGCAACCAGCGCATCGGCGGTCACGTGATAGGCCTCGATGATCGGGCGGAGCACCCAATGAGCGGCGTACGGGCGGGTCTTGCGGAGCAGCCCGAGAACGTCGTCCCGTGACCCGGCCAGGGTCTCCCGCCACTCCGCGTCGGCTTCGGCCAGCTCCTTCTCGACCTCGGTGCGAAACTCCTCGCGGCCCGAGAAGTAGAACTCGAACTTGAGGAGGTCGCGCAGGGCGAAGACCTCCTCCCAGAACACGACGTCGGGATCCGCGTCGGCATCGGCGGCTGCGATCAGCGCCATCTCCATGATCGCTCCGGTCACGAAGAAGTGGACGATCGTGTTGCGGTAGTACGCCGCCGCGAGGTGTTGCTCGTGCGTGATCCCGTAGACGGTGTCGGTTCCGCCCTCGTACCGGGTCACCACGCCGTGCTCGACGAGGGCGTCGAGGGCTTCGCGCACCTGCTCGGGATCCTCGTACCGGAGCTCCTCCGTCGTCGGAAGGCTCCGCCGTCGGACGTCCTCGACGAACTCCCGGACGATCTCGAGTGTCTCGTCGACGGTCAGGGCTCGCTCCCGGTTCCCGAGGAGGGCCAGGGTCACGAGCGAGATCGGCGTGATCGGGGTCACGCGATTGATGCGGTCGCCCACCTCGAAGGCCAGCTTCTGGATCTCGAGCGCCTGCTCGTCGGGGTCGCCGTGCTCGAGGTCGCCCGAGTAGGGCGTCAGGCGCTCCGACAGGAAGATCGGCTCACCGAAGCGGAGGTAGATGCTGCCGTACCGGCGCCGCAACGACCGGATGGCCTTCACCATCCAGCGGAGGCTCTCCTTCTGTTTGCGGCCGCCGCGCTGCTCGGCGGCGTAGTCGCCCACGTCCTGGATCTGGTCGTAGGCGATCGAGACCGGCAGCAGCACGGCGTCCTCGCAGCTGCCCCGCCGATACGAGTCGGCGAGGTAGGCGAGCATCCCGTACTTGGGCTCACGCAGCTTGCCGCCGCGGGATCGGCCCCCCTCCATGAACCACTCGAGCGGAAAGCGCTTCGACAGCAGGTAGTCGATGTACTGCTTCAGCATGAACTTGTAGGGCTCGTTGTCCTTGAAGGACCGCCGGATGAAGAACACGCCGGCACGGCGGATGAGCGGTCCCACCGGGAAGAAGTTCATGTTGATGCCGCCCGCGGTGTGATTCGGCGGCATCCCGTTCTCGTAGAGGATGTACATGAGGACGAGATGGTCGAGATTCGACTTGTGGCTCGGGAGGAACACGAGCGAGTGCTGCTGGCTCAGCTCGGCGATGCGCTCGAGGGCGGCGGCGTCGTAGTCGATCCGGCGGTGGTACCCCTGGGTGTAGAGCACCCGGATCAGCGCAGCGATGAGATCGATGACGTACGTGCTGTGCGTCGCGGCGATCTCGCGGAGGTATCGGGTCGTCCGAATGACGAGATCCTCGGGATCCTCGCCCGTGCGCTCGGCGAGACGCACGAGCCCGAGGCGGTACGAGCTGCGAGACAGGAGGTCCTCGTCGAGGAACCGCGGGACCTTGTACCGGTTGCCGCGGATGCGGCGCTCGGCCCGCTCCAGGGCCAGCGAGGCCTGGAGCGCCACGAAGTCGGCGAAGCCG
>DATHYU010000399.1:0-2543 GCA_035458965.1 Acidimicrobiia bacterium
GATGTTCTCCCCCGGCGTCGACCAGGGATCAGCGACGTTGGATGACCGGCACCTCCACCCCGTGCGCGGCAACGCAGGCGTGCCCCAGGGCGGTGAGAACATCACCGTCGATCTGCGAACCGACCGCGAGGCCGCGACCGAGAAGCTCCTCGCCGTCATGCGCCTGCGCGACCCCAACCTTGCGGACCACGCGCAGCGCACCGCCGAGATCGCCGCGGCCGTCGCCCAGGAGCTCGGCCTCGATCGGACCGAGCTCGATCACGTCTACCTCGGAGCGCAGCTCCACGACGTGGGCAAGCTCGGGGTCTCCGAGGCGATTCTCTGGAAGCCGGCCGGGCTGACGTCCGCCGAGTGGCGGCAGGTCCGCACCCATCCCGAGGAAGGCCACAGGCTCGTCGCCGATGCCGTGCACCGCGACGTCGCCTCGGCGGTCCTCTATCACCACGAGCGCATGGACGGCGACGGGTACCCCTTCGGCATCGATGGCCGGACCCTGCCGATCACGGTGCGGATCGTGCAGGTCGCCGACGCGTTCGACGCGATGACGAGCGACCGGCCGTACCAGCGGGCGCTGCCGACCCACATCGCGGTCGCCGAGATCGCCCGGTGCGCCGCCTCACAGTTCGATCCCGAGGTGGCCGAGGCGCTCGGCCGCGTGTTCGACCGCCACAAGGAGATCCCGGCGATCGTGGACGACGCCGCCGCAGAGGAACCGGTCGTCGGCGACGGCCCGCCCTCCGACCCCTTCGGATCGGCGGGGATCCTCAGGCTGACGGATCGACCAGCTTGACGCCGACGCCGCGAACCGTCCTCAGGTAGTGGGGATCGGCCGCCGTCTCACCCAGCTTCTTGCGAAGCCATGACAGATGGACGTCCACCGTCTTGTCCGAACCGCCATACGGCTGTTGCCACACCTCGGTCATGAGCTCGCGCTTGGACACGACGCGTCCTGCGCGACTCGCCAGGGCGAAGAGCACGTCGAACTCCTTGCGCGACAGGTCCAGGCCCCGATCGCCGACGCGAACCTCGCGGCGCGCCGGGTCGATGACGAGGTCTCCGACCCGGACCATGGGATCGGAACCGTCGTCGGGGCTCACCCTCCGGAGGACCGCCGCCACCCGGGCGACGATCTCTGCGGCGTCGGGACGCGCCGCCACGTCGTCGGCACCCGCCTCGAGCGCTCCGACGACGTCGTCGGAGACCACGGCGAGCACGGGCAGATCGCCCACCGCATGGATCATCGAGATGAACTGGCGGATCTCCATGTCGGGGAGGGGCGCGACCACCACCACGAGATCGCAGGCCTCGCCCAGCGCCTGTTCCACACCGGCGATGCCGGACGCCGCACCCGTCACGCCGTACCCGGCGTCGATGAGGTCACGGGTGAGCGATTGGCGAGCGCGGTGGTCGGCGTCGACCACGACCACGCTCATCGGGAACGTCGGACCGAGCATGCCCCTCCATCGGCACCCCGGCGACCCCACCTGAGAAGGATTTGAGCGGCGCTTAACCGAGCGTCACGCCTCACCGAGGATCGACAGCGCACTGGCGCCCTCGGGGCACTCCTCGAGGAGCGGACACCAGCGGCACCACGGCCCGGCCCGGCGCTCCATCGCAAGGCCGCGCTCCCAGGCCTCGCGGAGGGTGGCCACTGCCTCCGCGACGGCGAGCGCGGTCGCCGCGACGTCGTCGGCCGAGGGCTCCGTCTCGGTCCGTTCGCCGGTTCCGACCGAGACGGCCTCGAGACGGGCCGGGAGGTCCCCCTCGACGAGCACCCAGAGCAGCGCGTAGAACGCCAGCTGCGGGCCGGGATCACCGAGTCCCTTCGTCTTCCAATCGACGAGCCGCACCCCGCCCTGGTCGTCGAACACGGCGTCGATGGCTCCGCGCAGGGTCAGATCGTCGGACGGCGAGGCCTCGAGCGAGACCTCGGCGCCCCGGAAGCCCTCGGTCCCGAGCGTCTTGAACCGGTCGTAGAGGTCGCGGACCTCCTCGACGACGTCACGCAGCTGACTGGGCTTGAGGCCGAGCGCCCCGAGCTTGACGTTCATCGACGTCCCGATCTCCTCGCGACACGCGGACTCGAAGGCGTCCGGCTCGATCGGCCCCCCGGTCAGGTGCCGGGCGAAGATCCGATGGGCGAGCCCGCCGCCGAAGCTGGCCCGGGACTCCGGTCCGTAGACACCCCGAAGCCGGCCCTCGGCCTGGGCCGGGCATCGCTCGTAGGTGGTCCACGTCGACGCCGACAGCATGATCGGCTCACCCGGCCGAACCGGAGGGAAGGTCACCATGGGACGATCGTACGCGCCACCGGGGCCGTCTCCGCGGACTCGCCCGGTACACTGCCGCCGCCGACGTTCGTCTGCACCCGCATGCCTCGAAATCTCCGCATCGCCGTCATCGCTGCCCTGACACCGGTCGTCCTCGTCGTCCTGGTGACGTCGGTGTTCGCCATCGATCGCGCCACCGACGGTGACGAGGTCCTGGGATCGGTGTCCATCCTCGACGTGCAACTCGGCGGCCTGACCGAAGACGAGGCACGC
>DATHYU010000400.1:0-3136 GCA_035458965.1 Acidimicrobiia bacterium
ACCGCGACGGGGAAGTTGAAGGCCGTGATCACACCCACGGGCCCCAATGGATGCCACTGCTCGAACATGCGGTGGCGGGGACGCTCCGAGGCGATGGTGAGCCCGTACAGCTGACGGGACAGCCCGACGGCGAAGTCGGCGATGTCGATCATCTCCTGGACCTCGCCCTCGCCCTCGGCGACGATCTTGCCCATCTCGAGGGCGACGAGGGCGCCGAGCGCCTCCTTCTTCTCCCGGAGGGCGTTGCCGATCTCGCGCACGAACTCGCCGCGCTTGGGGGCGGGGACCATCCGCCAACGCGTGAACGTCTCCCGGGAGGACTCGATGACGCGCTCGTAGTCGTAGGACGATGCCTGGTGGACCGTCGCGAAGGTCTCGGCCCGGGTCGGGTCCTCGACGTCGAGAAGACCGCCCTCGGGATCGAGCCATCCGCCGGCGTAGACGCCGGACACCTCTCGATCGAGCCCGAGCGCGGCGAAGATCTCGTCCTTGGTCATGGTCATGGGTCTCTCCTCAGCGGGTGGCGATCGCTTCGATCTCGACGAGGAAGCCGCCCGGAAGGGCGCCGGCCTCGATCGTCGAGCGAGCGGGCGGGACATCGCCGACGTACTCGGCGTAGATCGCGTTGACGGTCGGGAAGTCGGCGATGTCGGCCAGGAAGATCGTCGTCTTCACGAGGGCGCCGAAATCGAGCCCCAGGTCCCCGAGCACCAGGCCGATGTTGTCGAGCACCCGACGGGCCTGCACGCCGACGTCGCCTTCGACCTTCTCGTTCGTGGCGGGATCGAGGGCGACCTGCCCTGAGATGAACACCAGCCCGCCTGCCTCGACGGCGACGTTGTAGGCGCCGATCGGCTTCGGGCCGTTCGTGATCGCAGGGACGGACTTGGGCATGGGGCTCCTTCGGGCGACTCCCGCCGAGGCTACTCCGGAGCGAGCTCGTCGACCGTGCCCGGACGCGCCGAACCCGCCCGGATGGGGGCGGGTTCGGGACGGACCGATGCGGTCTAGCTGAAGCTGTTGCCGCAGCCGCAGGACCGGTTGATGTTCGGGTTGGAGATGTGGAAGCCGGCGCCCTCCAGCGAGTCGCGGTAGTCGACCTCGGCGCCGCCCAGCTTCTCCATGGAGCTGTTGTCGACGGCGAGACGGACACCTTCGAACTCCTCGACGGTGTCGTTGTCGTCGGTCTGACTGTCGAAGAACATCTCGTACGAGAAGCCGGAGCATCCACCGGGCCGGACGCCCAGGCGCAGCACGAGCGACTCGTCGCCCTCGCGCTCGATGAGCTCGGCCACCTTCGCGGCGGCGGCCGACGTCAGGGTGACCCGTGGTCGGGCCGCCCGGGGGGTGATCGAGATGGTCTGCATCGAAGCTCCTGGTCCGGTGGGAATCGCGAGTATATCGTGGGTGTCCTGCCAGATCGCGTAGATATCTCACACCGCCATAGTGGGATTCCAGGAACCCGAGGTCCCATTGGTCACCATCGACGACATCCGATCCGCCCTCCGCGGGGTCTTGGATCCCGAGCTCGGCGCCGACGTCGTCGAACTCGGGATGGTGCCGAAGATCGACCTCGACGGCGGGGTCGCGACGATCCACCTGGCGCTGACGATCGCCGCCTGCCCGATGCGCGACCAGATCGAGAACGACGTGGTGCGGAAGGTCGGTGCGCTTCCCGGCGTCGACGAGACCGTGGTCCAGGTGACCGCCATGACGTCCCGCCAGCGCTCCGAGCTCATGTCCGTCGCCCGCAGGCGGGCCCGGGATAACGCCGAGCCGACCATGGTGAGCCCGACGACGAGGGTCATCGCCGTCAGCAGCGGCAAGGGCGGCGTCGGCAAGTCGTCGGTGAGCGCCAACATCGCCGTCGCCCTGTCGCTCGTCGGCTTCAAGGTGGGACTCCTCGACGCGGACATCTGGGGCTTCTCCATCCCCCGCATGATCGGCTCCGATGCGCGGCTCGAGGCGGACGACGACCGCAAGATCCAGCCGGCGAACGCCTTGGGCATCCAGGTCGTGTCGACGGGGCTGCTCATCGACGACGAGGACAAGGCCCTCATGTGGCGCGGCCTCATGCTGTCGAAGGCCCTCGAGCAGTTCCTCAAGGACGTGGCCTGGGACCCGGACCTCGACTATCTCGTGCTCGACATGCCCCCGGGCACCGGCGACATCCAGATGGCGCTGTCCCGGCTCCTTCCGCAGGCCGAGATGGTGGTCGTCACCACGCCGCAGAAGGCAGCGCAGAAGGTGGCCGCGCGAGTCGCCGACATGGCGCGCCGGTCGTTCATGCCGGTGGTCGGGGTCATCGAGAACATGTCCGGCTTCACCACCGAGGACGGCCGCCACTACGCCCTCTTCGGCAGCGGTGGCGGCCAGGTGCTGGCGGACGAGCTCGGCGTGCCCCTGATCGGCCAGATCCCCCTCGACCCCGCGGTGGTGGAAGGCGGCGACGAGGGTCGGCCGGTCGTGGCCTCGGATCCGGGCTCACCGTCGGGTCGAGCGCTCACCGCGGCCGCCGCGCGCCTCGTCGAACTGGTGCCGCCGGCGCAGGACGAGACGTGCACGGCCCGGATCGCGGTGCTGATGGAGCAGTTGGAGGCCGCCGGCTAGGCCGCCCTACGCGCGGCGTCGGCGGTCCCCGGCCGAGAGGAAACGGCGAGCGGAACGACAGAGAGCCGGGGCCGGCCAAAGAAACGAGCTGACGGCCTCATGAGGCCGTCAGCGGCAGAGCTTGACCATGAGCTGGTAGGGGTTCGTGAGGCGGCCGCCGCCGGGCTGGTAGCCGAGGTGGAGGTGGGGGACGGCGGCGTTGCCGGTGTCCCCGTTGTAGCCGATCACCTGGCCCACGACGACCCGGGTGCCGCCAACGATGCCGTCGGCGTAGCCGGCCAGGTGGGCGTAGTAGAACACGTCGCCGGAGTCACCCCTCAGGTACAGGCCGTTGCCACCCGCGTAGTGCCAGTTGGGCGACCAGATGTACCCGCTCTCGATCGCGACGAGGGGCACGCCGAGCGGCGCGACCATGTCGACTCCGGTGTGGGACCTGCCGCCCGGGCGGGGCTCACCCCACGAGTCGCGGAAGGCGACCGGCGTGATGAAGGGGCACGAGCGGCCGTCGGTCGTGGCGGCGGCGCTC
>DATHYU010000401.1:0-2396 GCA_035458965.1 Acidimicrobiia bacterium
GGGTTCTACCGCCAGAAGACGAGATCGATCATCGCGCTGAGCCGAGACCTCGCCGATCGGTTCGACGGCGAGGTCCCCGTGGACCTCGATGAGCTCGTGTCCCTCCACGGTGTGGGGCGCAAGACGGCGTCGGTGGTGCTCGCCGAGGCCTTCGGCATTCCCGCCATCGCCGTCGACACGCATGTGAAGCGCCTGACGAACCGCCTCGGCCTCACCCGCAACACCGATCCGGTGAAGATCGAGTTCGATCTCCGCGGCCTCTACCCCGAGCGGGAGTGGACGGGCATCTCGATGCGCTTCATCCAGTTCGGCAGAGACGTCTGCGATGCCCGGATGCCGCGCTGCTGGGAGTGCCCGCTGCGGGACCGCTGCCCGTACCCCGACAAGACGCCGGCCCCTTGAGGACGGACCGCATCTGGGCCCTGCGGACGCCCTTCGACCGCGAGATCGCCGTTCTCGGCATCCCGGCCCTCGGCGCGCTCGTCGCAGATCCGCTGCTGTCGCTCGTGGACACGGCGTTCGTCGGTCGGCTCGGCGGTGACGCCCTCGGAGCCCTCGGCGTGTCGTCGGCGGTCTTCGCCGTGGCCTTCTTCGCCTTCAACTTCCTCGAGTACGGCACGACGTCGCTCGTCGCCCGCGCGGTGGGTGCCGGAGACGTCCAGCGCGCCGGGCGGGCCACCGTCAGCGCCTTCGTGCTCGCCCTGGGCCTCGGCGTGCTCGCCGCCGTCCTTCTCGAGGTCCTGCTCGGCCCGATCCTCGGGGTCATGGGGGCGACGGGCGGGGTGAAGGCCGAGGCGACGACGTACCTGCGCATCCGCGCGCTCGCCATTCCCGCCGTCCTCGTGATCCGCGCCGGACACGGCTCCTATCGGGGCTACCAGGACACGCGCACGCCCCTCATCGTCACACTGGGCGTGAATGCCGTGAACCTCGTCCTCGATCCCGTGCTCATCTTCGGTGCCGGCTGGGACATCGCCGGCGCCGCGTGGGCCACCGTGATTGCGCAATGGGTCGGCGCGGTCTGGTTCGTGGTGGGTGTCGCGCGGCGGCGCGCCCGTCTCGGGATCACGGTCCTCCGCACCCGGTTCGACGAGCTGCTCGCATTCCTGGCCGTCGGACGGGCCCTTGCGATCCGCTCGGCGTCACTGCTCGCGGCGTTCACGGTGGCGACCGCCGTCGCGACGCGCGTCGGCGACGACGCGGTCGCCGGCCATCAGGTGGTCATGCAGCTGTTCATCTTCCTGGCGCTCGGTGTCGACGCCCTCGCCATCGCCGCCCAGGCGATGGTCGGCAGGCGGGCGGGCGCCGGCGACGTCGAGGAAGGGCGCTTCATCTCCGATCGCCTCGTGGTCATGGGGATGGCCGTCGGGCTGGCCCTGGCCGCGGTGCTGGCGGCGATCGCCGGGCCGCTGCCCGGGTGGTTCACCGACGACCCCGCCGTGATCGCCGAGATCCGCTCGATCTACTGGTTCCTCGTCGTGCTGCAGCCACTGGCGGCGGTCGTGTTCGTGTGGGACGGCGTCTTCCTGGGACTGGCCGACTTCGCCTTCCTGGCCGGAGCCATGTTCCTTTCGGCCGTGGTGACGTGCGTCGTGCTCCTCGCCGTGCTCCCGCTGGGATGGCCGTTGACCGGGGTCTGGTGGGGGATGATCGTCCTGATCGTCACCCGGCTCCTCACGCTGGCATGGCGCCGGGCGACTCCAGCGGGTCCACTGGCTCGGTGAGCGAGGTGCCCCGTGTCTCGGGGAGCCACACGAGGAGCAGGCTGGCCACCGCGAGGACGCCCGACAGCGAGGCGATGGTGACCGGAACCCCCCACGCGTCGATGACGAACCGGCCGGCGAGGAATCCCACGAGGCCGCCGACGATGGCCGCGTTGGTCAGCCACGCGGTCGCCGTCGCCCGCACCCCGGTGGGGAAGAGCTCGGCGCGCTGCGATGCGAAGGCCGGCCCGAACGAGGAGGCGCCGAGCACGGACAGGAAGATCCCGAATCCCAAGGCGTACGACGACTCGGAGAAGTAGAAGAGCAGGGTGCCGGTGATCCCGATGACGATGGACACGGCCTGGGTCGGGCGCCTTCCGGCGATGTCGGCCGTCCGGCCCCCCACGAGCAGCCCGAGCACGACCGCCGGTGTGCTGACGATCGCCAGCATGAGCGCGGCCGGCCCCTGGGTCCATCCGAGGTCGTTGACGAGCCGCACGAGGATGAAGTTGGCGGCGGGACCCGAGAACGCGGCGAGCGCGAACGAGAGCCCGGCCATCGGCCAGAAGTGGCGGGCGTGTCCGCCGCGGAGGGCCGTCGCCAGGGGTGGTCGGACGGACGAGGGGCGGAAGGCCCGGGACTCGGCGAGGTGTCGGGCGAGGATCGGGAGCGCGAGAAGGGGGAGTGAGCTCG
>DATHYU010000402.1:0-3365 GCA_035458965.1 Acidimicrobiia bacterium
CAGCAGGATCGTGCGCCGCCGGGCGTTGAGCCAGGTGGCCGGGAGCATCGTGGCCAGCACGGGGTCCTCGTTGTACTCGCGCCCGGCGACGACCCAGGCGTCGATGCCCTCGCGCTCCATGAGCATCGGGACCAACCGGTCCAGGCGCTCGACGAGCCATGCATCCCGGCGGGACGCCTCGGACCGGAGATCGGGGATCACGAGCCGCCCCGGTCGGCGATCGACGCCACGGATGCCCCGGTGGCGGCAAGGAGGTCGTCCGGAGCGAGCTCGACCTGCAGGCCGCGGCGGCCAGCCGACACGAACACCGTGTCGTGGGCCCCGATCGCCTCGTCGACCACCATCGACAGCCGCCGCTTCTGGCCGAGCGGGCTGACGCCACCCACGACGTAGCCGGTGAGGCGCTCGGCGACCTCCGGCGGCGCCATGCCGGCGCGCTTGCCACCGGATGCTCTGGCGAGGCGCTTCATGTCGAGATTCCCGTCGACGGGGACCACGGCGACCACCGGGTCGCCGTCCACGAGGGCCACGAGCGTCTTGAAGAGCCGGTCACCGGGCACGCCGAGCGCAGCGGCCACGGCCTCGCCGTAGCTGCGCTCATCGTCGCCGGCGAGCTCGTAGGGATGCACCGTGTGGGAAATGCCGGCCCGCTCGAGAGCGGAGATCGCCGGCGTCGCGCCCTTCACCATCGGGGTCATCTTGGCATGGGCCAGTCCGCCGCGAACGCGGCGAAGCCCCCGCCGGTGTGCCAGAAGACCACGGGCCCCGTGACCCGGCCTCCGCGGATCTCGCGACGGAGCCCGACGAGGGCCTTGCCGGTGTAGGTCGGATCGAACAGGAGGCCGGTGAGCCGGGTCGCCTCGGCCTGGACCGCGAGGTCCTCCCGGGTGGTGACGCCGTACCCGCCGCCGACGTGGGCATCGGTGACGATGGGCGGCCGCTTCGGCAGCGGCGTTCCCCACCGCCGGTGCGACCGGCCGACCAGCTCCTCGACGTGGGCGGCCAGCTCGTCCGCCGGATCGCCCACGGAGCACGCCATCACCGGAGCGTGGACCCCTGCCATCGCGAGACCGACGGCGAGGCCGGCCGTCGTCCCCGCCGACGACGAGGCGTGCCAGATACCGGCGACGTCCCCGTCGATCTGGGCGGCGATCTCTTCGGCCGCCGTGATGAAGCCCCACATCCCGAGGTCGTCGGAGGCGCCCTCGGGAATGACCCATGCGCCGCCGATCTCCGCCGCCTCCTCGGCGAGGAGCCGGTCGCGGTCGTCGTACTCGGCGGGGGTCACGTACCGGATCGACGCGCCGGCGAGGCGATGCAGGAGATGGTTCCCCGAGATCTCGGGAGGTGCCTGACCGTCTGCGGTGCGGAGCAGCAGCCGGCACCCGAGGCCGACCCGGGCCGCCGCGAGGGCGGTCGCCCGGCAGTGGTTCGATTGGATCGCGCCGCAGGTCACGACGGTCGATGCGCCCGCGTCGAGCGCCGCGGCCAGGTGATACTCCAGCTTGCGCACCTTGTTGCCGGAGAGCTCGAAGCCCGTGAGGTCATCCCGTTTCACGAGGATCGGCGGCCCTCCCCAGGCGGCGCTCAGGCGGGGGACCGCCTCGAGCGGTGTCGGGAGGACGGCCAGCGTGATGCGTGGCGGTCGGCTGATGGCCATGGGCGCAGTATGGCGAGGCCGGTGGCTCGCCGCGTACGCTCCGGACATGCGCTCCGATGCCGACACGGTCGCCGGATACCTGGATTCGCTGCCCGACGATCGCCGCGAGGCGATCGCGACCGTCCGGCGGACGATCCTCGACAACCTGCCTGCGGGATACGAGGAGGCCATGAACTGGGGGATGATCGCCTACCAGGTCCCTCTGGAGACGTACCCCGAGACGTACAACGGCCGGCCGCTGATGTACGCCGCGCTGGCCTCCCAGAAGAACCACATGGCCGTGTACCTGACCGGCGTGTACTCCGACGAGACCGTCCTCCAGGCGTTCGTCGACGACTACGAGACGACGGGGGCGAAGCTCGACATGGGCAAGTCCTGCGTCCGCTTCAGGCGCCTCGACGACCTGCCGCTCGACGTCGTGGGCCGCACGATCGCCGCGGTCGGCGTCGACGACTTCATCGCCATGATGGAACGGGTCAAACGGCGCTGATCGCGTCACGGGCTCGCGGCACAATGAGACCGTGAGCGACGCGGCCACCATCCTCCATGCCGACCTCGACGCGTTCTACGCGTCGGTCGCCGTCCGGGACGATCCGTCGCTCGAGGGCAAGCCCGTCGCCGTGGGTGGCGGTGTCGTCCTCGCCGCCACCTACGAGGCCCGCCGCTACGGCGTCCGCTCGGCGATGTCGGGGGCCGACGCCCGCCGCCGCTGCCCGACCCTCGTCGTCGTCCCGGCGCGCTTCGACGTGTACGTCGAGACATCGAAGCGGGTGATGGCGATCCTCGACCGCTTCACACCCCTCGTCGAGGCGATCTCCATCGACGAGGCGTTCCTCGACGTGGCGGGATCGGTCCACCTGTTCGGCCCGCCGCCCGAGATCGCCCTCCAGATCCGGCGCGCCGTGCGCAGCGAGGTCGGGCTCCCCATCTCCGTGGGCGTCGCCTCGACGAAACACCTCGCCAAGATCGCCAGCCGGGTCGCCAAGCCCGACGGGATGGTGGTCGTGGAGCCGGGAACCGAGAAGGCCTTCCTCCGGCCCCTCCCGGTGGATCACCTCTGGGGGGTCGGGCCGGTGGGGGAGGCGAAGCTCCGCGCCTACGGGATCGAGACCATCGGCGATCTGGCGGACCTCCCTCCGGCCACGTTGTCGGCCTGGATGGGACCGCACTGGGGCCTGCACCTGTCGGCGCTGGCGCGCAACGAGGACCCGCGGCTCGTCACCACCGAACGCCACGCCGGCTCCATCGGCGCCCAGTCCGCCGGCGACGCCACGGACCCCGATCGGCGCCATCGCACGCTGCTCGGCCTCGCCGAGCGCATCGGGACCCGGATGCGCCGCAAGCAGATCGCCGGCCGCCGCGTCACCGTCCGGGTGCGGTTCGGGGACATGAGCGCGGTGACCCGCGCGACGACCCTCCCGGGTCCCGTCTCCGAGACGAGCGCCGTCTACCGGGCGGCGAGCCGCCTCGTCGACGCGGTGGTGGGCGAGCGGGGTGACGGACGCCGCATCAGCCTCGTGGGCATCTCGGTCTCCGGTCTGGAGAAGGCTCCCGACCTGCAACTCGAGCTCCCCCTCGGCGGCCTGGCCGAGGATCCCGTGGCCCGGGCCGGCAGCGTCGAGAACCTCCGCCGCCACGACCTCGACGCCGCCGTGGACCAGGCTCGAGAGCGGTTCGGGCGATCGGCGGTGCGCCGGGCGGCCCT
>DATHYU010000403.1:0-15796 GCA_035458965.1 Acidimicrobiia bacterium
CGCCGGAAGCGGCATGCCCGCCTCCTCACAGACGTCGCGCAGTGCATCGAGGGCCGCCAGCTGGAGGTCTGTGGCCGTTCCTGCCTGCTCCGCCGCGACGAGGCTCAACCCATCGTCGCCACACGCGTCTGCGAGGGCGTCATCGAATTCGGCGTCGAGGTCGGCCAGGGTGGTCGACGTCGACGACTCCGGCTCCGTCGTGGTCGTCGTCTCACCCGGGGTCGTGGTCGTGGTCGTGTCACCCAGCGTGGTCGTGGTCGTGTCACCCAGCGTCGTCGTGGTGACGGCGGCCTCCACCACCACGGCCTCGGTGGTCGTCGTCGTGGTTCCGTCGTCGTCGGACAGCACGGCGCTCGCGCCGAGGGCGATGGCCGGACCGGCGAGCAGCCCGGCGATCACGCCGATGGCGACCGGCAAGCGGGAGTTCTTCATGTGCGCCTCCTCGTTGGGACTGCACACACGGTGCCGGTCGACTCCTTAAGGGATCTTGAGGAGGGGTGGAAGAAGGCTTGCGATCGGTGGGCGATGCGATCGAGGCCGAGCGCCCCGAGCATCTCCGATGCGCGCTGCATGGTCACCCGGCCGACGGGGACACCGATGCCGTCGTGGGAGCTGGACTCCCCGTGCCCGGAGATCACCGGGTGGGGCGCCCCGGTCGAGCAACCGGCGCCCTAGGGGTGCAGGGCGTCCGCCTCGGTGAAGAGGCTGTGCTCCGACACGAGCTCCTCGGCCGTCACGTCCCCGAGCTCCCGTCCCTCCGACACGAGGCGCGACACGAGCCGTCCGACGACCTCGTGCGCCTCCCGGAACGGGAGGCCCCGCTCGACGAGCACCTCGGCGAGGTCGAGCGCCCGGGTCCACGAGCTCGGCTCCGGCGGATGGAGATCGGCGCCACGGATCATTCCCGTCAACGCGCTGAGCGCCCGGCCGAGGTCGTCGTCCACCCGGAACAGGTGCTCCTTGTCCTGCTGGAGATCGCGGTTGTAGGACTGCGGGAGGCCCTTCTGGAGGGCGAGCAGGCCCGTGAGGTCGCCGATCGCACTCGCCGCCTTCCCTCTCGTCAACTCGGCGATGTCGGGGTTCTTCTTCTGGGGCATCGCGCTCGACCCGGTGGTGTGGGCGTCGCCGAACGTCGCCCACCCGAACTCGGTCGTCGCCCACAGCACGAGATCCTCTGCCAGCCGCGACAGGTCCACGAAGGTCTGCGTCGCCACGTACAGGTACTCCGTCGCCTGGTCCCTCGCGGACACGGCGTCGATCGTGTTCGTGAAAAACGCAGAGAAGCCGAGCACCTCCGCGGTGTACGCCGGATCGAGGGGCAGACGGCTCCCGCCCCCGGCGCCTGCGCCGAGCGGGGAGACGTCGAGCCGCTTCATGGCGTCCCGGAACCGCTCGACGTCGCGGGACAACGCCGCGACGTGAGCCCGCAGATGGGTGGCCAGGCTGATCGGCTGGGCCTGCTGGAGATGGGTGTAGGACGGCACCGCCGTGTCCTCGTGCTCGCCCGCCTGGTCCTCCAACGCGGCGACCAGCCCGAGGATCCCGTTGATCCGCTCGTCGGCGGCCTGCTTGAGGTACAGCCGGATGTCGAGGGCCACCTGATCGTTTCGGGACCGGCCGGTGTGCAGCTTCCCGGCCACCTCGCCGACCAGCTCGCCGAGGCGCCGTTCGACGGCGGTGTGGACGTCCTCATCCGAGGTGTGCCACGAGAACGACCCGGCTGCGGCCTCCCCGGCGATCTCGGTGAGGCCGCCCGTCAGCGTGGCGCCCTCCTCCGCGGTGAGGAGCCCGACCTTCACGAGGCCGGCCACGTGCGCGATGGACCCCTGCACGTCGACGGCGAGCAGCCGCCGGTCGGCGTGGCTGACCGTGAAGTTCCAGAGGGCCTCGTCGGGGCCTTCGGAGAATCGTCCGCCCCAGAGGGTCACTCGCCCTCCCCCATCCGCTTCTCGGCGTAGGTCCGGAGACGGAGCGCCTGCAGACGGATGAACCCGGCGGCGTCGGCCTGGTCGTAGACATCGTCGGCCTCGAAGGTGACGGTCGCCTGGTCGTAGAGGGCGTCGGCATCGGCCCGTCGTCCGAGCACGGTCGCCTGGCCCTTGAAGAGCTTGATGCGCGCCTCGCCGTTCACCCGGTCCTGGACGTCGTCCATGAAGGCCTGGAGGGCGTGGCGTTCCGGCGAGAACCAGAACCCGTTGTAGACCATCTCCGCGTACCGGGGTACCAACTCGTCACGCAGATGGGTGACCTCGCGGTCGAGGGTCAGCGACTCGACGGCGCGGTGGGCGTGGTGCAACACCGTGCCACCGGGTGTCTCGTACACACCGCGGCTCTTCATCCCGATGAAGCGGTTCTCGACGAGGTCGACACGACCCACGCCGTGGCGCCCGGCGAGCACGTTGAGATGCCCGAGCAGCTCGACCGGCTCCATCGGCACCCCGTCGACGGAGACCGGATCGCCCTTCTCGTAGCCGATCGTGATGACATCGGGCTCGTTCGGTGCCTCCTCCGGATCCGTCGTCATCCGGAACATGCCCTTCGGCGGGGACTCCCAGGGGTCCTCGAGCACCCCTCCTTCGTAGGAGATGTGAAGGAGGTTGGCGTCCATCGAATATGGCGCCTCCCGGGTCACCGGCACCGGGATCCCGTGCTCCTCGGCGTAGGCCATGAGATCCTCGCGGCCCTTCATCGTCCATTCCCGCCACGGGGCGATCACCTTGATGTCGGGCTTGAGCGCGAAGGCGGACAGCTCGAACCGGACCTGGTCGTTGCCCTTGCCCGTGGCACCGTGGGCGATCGCATCGGCACCGTGCTCCTCCGCCACGCGCACGAGCCCTTTGGCGATGACCGGGCGGGCGAGGGATGTCCCGAGGAGGTAGTAGCCCTCGTAGATCGCATTCGCCCGGAGGGCGGGGAACACGAAGTCGCGCACGAACTCCTCGGTGAGGTCGTCGGCGATGGCCACCGACGCCCCCGTCGCCATCGCCTTCTCCTTGGCCTCGGCGACCTCCGCGCCCTGACCGACGTCGGCCGTGTAGGCGATCACCTCGGCGTCGTAGGTCTCTTTGATCCACTTGAGGATGATCGAGGTGTCGAGTCCCCCCGAATAGGCGAGCACCACCTTCTTCACGGCCTGCCTCCGATCGATTCGAAACGTTCTGCGACCTTGTCCCCGCCGATGGACTCGTCGGCGACGACGAGCACCGTGTCGTCGCCCGCCACCGTTCCGATGACGCCGTCGACACCGTGGCGGTCCACGGCGGACGCGACGAGCATCGCCGCGCCCGGCGGGGTGCGAAGCACCACGAGGTTCCCGGAGATGACGATCTCCACGACGTACCCGGCGACCGTGTCCGCCAGCTCCGGGTCGGCCTCGGTCGGCGCCGACAGCACGTATCGGCCGGTGCCGTCCGGCATCGGGAGCTTGCGGGCGCCGAGGGCCACGAGATCGCGCGAGACGGTCGCCTGGGTCACGATGTGGCCCCGCTCGGCGAGCAGCTCGACGAGCTCGGATTGCGCGGTGATCTCACGCTCGGCGAGCAGCCGGCGGATGAGCCCGCGCCGGGTGGCGGCGCTCATAGGTCTCCCTCGTGATACACCATCGTGCCGATGCCCTCCGGCGTGAAGATCTCGAGCAGGAGGGCGTGCTGGACCCGACCGTCGAGAATGTGGCTGTGTTGAACACCCGCCTTCATCGCGTCGACGACCGATTGCAGCTTGGGCAGCATCCCCTTGGAGATCGATCCGCCGGCGAGCAACTCCTCGAGACCGGTGATATCGATGCGCGAGATGAGCGAGTCCGAGTCACCGAGGTCCCGATACAGGCCCTCGACGTCGGTGAGGTACACGAGCTTCGCCGCCCCGATCGCCCCGGCGAGGGCGCCGGCGGCGGTGTCGGCGTTGATGTTGTAGGACATGCCGTCGTCGCCTCGCCCCAGCGGGGCGATCACCGGGACGAACCCGTCGTCGAGCAGGCGGTGCAGGAGGCCCGGGTTCACCTCGGTGATGTCGCCGACGTAGCCGAGCCGCTCGTCCACGGGCTGCACATGGAAGAGGTTGGCGTCGAGACCGGTGGTCCCCGCCGCAACGGCGCCATGGCCGTTGATGAGCCGCACGATGTCGGGGTTGATCTCCCCGGCCAGCGTGGCCTGGACCACGCGAAGCGTCTCGGCGTCGGTGACGCGCAGCCCGTCCACCCAGACGGGCTCCTTGCCCGCCTGGCCCATCGCCCTGCTGATCTGGGGTCCCCCACCGTGGACGATGATCGGCTTGATGCCGACGAGATGGAGCATGGCCACGTCGTCGGCGAACGTCTCCCGCAGACTCTCGTCCACCATGGCCGAGCCGCCGTACTTGATCACGACGATCTTGCCGCGGTACGCCTTGATGAAGGGCATCGCCTCCTGGAAGATCCTCGCCTTCGCCATCGTGGAGGCGATGACCTGCTTGGGTCGCAGGGGTGCCGTGTGTCCGGTGCTCATGAGTACTCCGCGTTGAACTCGACGTACTGCGGCGTGAGGTCTGTCGTGAGCATGCGGGCCTTCCCGGGCCCTCCGCCGACGCGCACGAGCACGTCGAGCGGTCCCTCGGTGAGCCGCTCCCGCAGCCACGCCCGATCGACATCCGCCTTGACGCCTTCCGCCGCAACGATCGTGCCGTTGTAGGCCACGGAGAACTGGTCGAGGGCGAACTCGACGTCGGTCTCGCCGCACGCCGAGAGCAGCCGGCCCCAGTTCGGGTCGCCGCCGTAGAAGGCCGCGCGAACGAGCGCGGAGTCGCACATGGCCCGTCCGAGCCTCCGGGCGTCGTCATCCGTCGCCGCCCCTTCGACCCGGAGCGTCACGAGGCGGCTCGCCCCCTCGGCGTCCTCGGCGATCTTGGTGGCGAGGACCGTGCAGGTGGCCCGCAGGGCCTGGGCGAAGGCCTCGGCGTCGGGTGTGACCCCCGAGGCGCCGTTCGCCAGGACGAGCACCGTGTCGTTCGTCGACGCCGCCCCGTCGATGTCGAGGCAGTTGAAGGAGACGTCGACGGCGTCTCGCAGCGCCTTCTGGAGCAGGTCGGCCGGCACGGAGGCGTCGGTCGTGACGAACCCGAGCATCGTCGCCATGTTCGGGCGGATCATCCCGGCGCCCTTCGACATCCCGCCGATCGACCACCCGTCGAGGTGGGTGTGGGCGAGCTTCGGGACCGAGTCGGTGGTCATGATCGCCGTGGCGGCATCGAGCCCGTGCTGCTCCGTCGCCCCGAGCTTCGTGACCGCGACACCGAGGCCGGCTCCCACCTTCGGACCGTCGAGCTGCTCGCCGATGAGACCGGTCGAGCAGACGAGGACGTCGGTGGCGTCGATCCCGAGGAGCTTGGCAGCCGCCCGCGCCGTGCCGAGGGCGACGAGATCGCCCTTCGGTCCCGTGGCGGCATTGGCGACCCCGCTGTTGCACACGATCGCCCTCGCCCTTCCGTCGGCCAGGTGTCGCCGGTCGAGTCTCACCGGAGCGGCTGCGGCCCGGTTCTGGGTGAAGGTCCCCGCCGCCGCCGCCTCGTGATCGGACACGACCAGGGTCAGGTCCAGCGACTCGCCCTTCTTGATTCCGGCATCGACCCCGGCGGCCCGAAACCCCTTGGCGGCGACGACGCTCATGGCATCCACCCCGCAGCCGTGAGCCCGGCCGCCTCCGGCAGCCCGAGGGCGATGTTCGCCGCTTGCACGGCCTGTCCGGCGGCGCCCTTCAGGAGGTTGTCGATCGCACTCAGCACCAGGGCGGTACCGGTGCGGGGATCGACGTGGACGTTCACCAGCGCCCGATTCGAGCCGACGACCCAGCGGGTCTGCGGTGGCCCGTCGATGACATCGACGAACGGGCTGGCCGCGTAGGCGTCCTCGAGGATCGACCTCAGATCGGCGGCGGTGTGGTCGCCGGCGAGTCGGGCATGGCACGTGGAGAGGATTCCCCGCTGCATCGGGACGAGGTGGGGAGTGAACAAGACCGTGGAGTCCGCTCCGGTCATGGCGTCGAGCAAGGCCTCCATCTCCGGGCGATGGCGGTGGGTGGTGACCGCGTAGGCGCGCACGCCCTCGTCGACGGCGCCGTAGAGGAGGTCCTCCTTGAGCGAGCGACCGGCGCCCGACACTCCGGACATCGAGTCGACGACGATGCCGCTCGGCTCGATCACGCCCGCCTTGGCGAGGGGCGCGAGAGCGAGCAGGGCGCTCGTCGGGTAGCAGCCGGGGCTGGCGATCCGACGGGCACCGGTGCAGTCGACGAGCTCGGGGAGGCCGTAGGTCCACTCCCCCAGGGACTCCGGGACGGGGTGCACCACGCCGTACGCCTCTTCGTATCGGGCCGGAGTGTCGAGACGGAAATCGGACCCGAGGTCGACGACGACGGCTCCGCGATCGGCGAGGGCGATCCCCGGCTGCCAGGAGGCGCCGTGGGGAAGGGCGAGGAAGACGACGTCGACGTCGGGGACGGAGTCGTTGGAGCCGAGGACGCGTTCCCCGCCGGTGAGATGCGGGTGCACCTCGGCGAGGCGGCGCCCGGCCTGCGAGTGCGCTCCGAGATACACGAGTTCGATCCCGGGGTGGTCGTCGAGCAGCCGGACGAGCTCGCCCCCGGCGTAGCCGGAGGCGCCCAGAACGGCGGCGGTGTATCCCATGGAGGTGTCCTGACTCGAGGAGCGACGAAGTATACGCATATGCGCATGGAGCGCAAGATGGAGGGTGTGCGGTCCTCTACGCAGGGAGGTCGACGACGAGGCGGGCGCCGCGAGCGGAGGGTTCGACACGGACCGTCGCGCGGTGTCGGCCCACGATCTCCCTGGCGTCACTCAGGCCGGTCCCCGCATGCCCCGGGTCGGCGTCGAGGCGAACCCCCGGTTCGAACACGTGCTCCCACTCCCCTTCCGGGATCCCCGGGCCGTCGTCGACCACCGTCAATCGTGATCCGGCCGGGGTCGGGAAGACGCTCACAGCCACCCGGGAGGCGGCGAACCGGACCGCGTTGTCGACGAGATCCGTGACCAGGCGGCCCAATTCGGTCGGATCGCCCGTGCAGGCGGACGGCTCGATCCCCGATGCGTCGATGGAGACCCTGGCGGAGCGGGTGTAGGGGGCGGTGGCGGCGATGACGACGGTATCGAGATCGACGACCTCGTATCCGTTCCCGTCCACGGTCCCAGGCTACCCGTGCCCCGCCCGGCCCGGCGGCGGTAATGGCGTGAGGGGTCGCGGACATGGGACGGTGTGACGACCGTGACCACGCCGCTCGCCGAGCTCACCGCGCCGGGCGGGTTCCGGTACTCCTTCGGCGCCGGCCCCGACGGCGACCTCGAGGAGCCGCTGATGCAGATCCTGGCGGACACGCTGAACCGCTCCCACGCGGTCGTCGAGATCCCCGACGGGCCCGACCTGTACGTCTGGCCGGCCGCCGCGACCGGGCCGTGGGAGGAACTGACCGACGAGCCGGTCGCCGAGCTCGAGACGATCCACTCCCCAGGGGAGATCACCGGCTACGAGGAGTTCGGGGCCTTCATCGGGTGGCGTGCCGGGATCACCGAGGCCGGCGAGTGGCAGTACCTGGTCGCCGGGGACTGAGCGTCACGGGATCTCGATCCCCCGCTCCGCCGCCCAGGACCGGAGCATCTCGTAGGCCTCGTCCTCGGAGTACGGGCCCTCGTCGAGACGATGCTCGAGGAGCAGGTCGAGGGCCTCCCCGACGATGGGCCCGGGCTTCACGCCGAGGAAGGACATGACGGCATGTCCGTCGATCGGGGGCCGGATCGCCTCGAGCTCCTCGCGCTCGGCAAGGTCGGCGATGCGGTCCTCGAGCTCGTCGATCCGATTCATGATCTCCCGCTCGCGACGCGGGTTGCGCGTCGTGACGTCGCACCGCACGAGGGTGTTGAGCTGGTGGAGCAGCGGGCCGGCATCCCGCACGTAGCGGCGGACCGCCCTGTCGGTCCATCCCTGCTTGAAGGTGTGGGGGCGCATGTGCAGGTAGACGAGATCGCTGACGTTGGCGACGTCGTCTCGTGAGTAGCGCAGCTCGCGCATCCGGTGCCGCGTCATCCGGGCGCCGACGACCTCGTGATGATGGAACGTGACGCCGGCGAGCCCGAACTCGCGGGTGTCCGGCTTGCCGATGTCGTGGAACAGCGCAGCCAGGCGGACCACGCGATCCGGCGGGCACTTGGCGACGACGGCGATGGTGTGTGCGAGAACGTCCTTGTGGTGATGCACCGGGTCCTGCTCCAGGGCCAGGCCGGCCAGCTCAGGGACGAACCGGTCGGCGAGCCCGGAGTCGACGAGGCCCCAAAGCCCGGCCTCGACGAATTCGCCGACGATGAGCTTGTCGAGCTCCTCTCGGACTCGCTCGGGCGAGACGATCTCGAGCCGATCCGACATCTCCCCGACCGCGGCGACGGCGGCCGGATCCGGCTCGAAGCCCAGCGCCGAGACGAACCGGAACAGCCGCAGCATCCGCAGCGGGTCATCGCTGAAGGCGACCGCCGGATCGAGCGGAGTCCGCAGCCGTCCTGCGGCGAGATCGGCGAGGCCCCCGAACGGATCGACGACCTCGGGCTCCGGCACGATCCGCAGGGCCATCGCGTTCACCGTGAAGTCGCGTCGCGACAGGTCCGTCTCGAGATCGTCCCCGAAGGTGACGACCGGCTTGCGGCTGTCGTCGCGGTAGATCTCGGACCGGTACGTGGTGATCTCGGCGATGTCGCCGTCGAGGATGACCCCGATCGTGCCGAACTCCTGGCCCATCGTGTAGACGTCGTCGGCCATTCCCTTGATCGTGTGGAGGATGGCCTCCGGATGCGCATCCGTCGCAAAGTCGAAGTCGAGCTCGACGTCGCGGTCGAGGAGCGCGTCGCGCACGCTGCCTCCGACGAGGAAGAGGTCGTGGCCGGCATCGGCGAACCGCCGCGCGAGACGCGCCGGAAGCCCTTCGGCGCGCAGGAGCGGTTCGAGCCGTCCAGGGATCATGCCCAAAGGGTAGATGTCCCGACCGGTGACGCAGGACCTGCGGACCCCGGCGTCGGCGCGGACGCCTAGCTGATCCCCTGCTGCTTGGCTCGCAACTTCAGGTCGGCCGGCTTCGTGGCGTGGCGCATCGCCTCGGTCATCGAGACGACGCCCTTCGAGACGAGGCGGAGGATCGACTGATCGAAGGTCTCCATGCCATAGAAGTCCCCGTCGGCGATGACGTCGGGGATCTCATGGGTGCGCTCGGGATCGGCGATCCGCTCGGCGACGCGCTCCGTGTTGACGAGGACCTCGACGGCGGGCACCCGCCCGGTGCCATCCGCCTTGGGAATGAGGCGCTGGGAGACGATGCCGCGCAGGGAGCCGGCGAGCAGCAGCCGCACCTGCCGCTGATGCTCGGTGGGGAAGAAATCGAGGATTCGGTTGATGGTCTCCGAGGCGTCGAGCGTGTGGAGCGTCGACAGCACGAGGTGACCGGTCTCCGCGGCCTTGAGCGCGGCATCGATCGTCTCCATGTCGCGCATCTCACCGATGAGGATCACGTCCGGATCCTGGCGGAGGACACGGCGCAGGGCCTCGGAGAAGCCGGTCGTGTCGGTTCCGATCTCCCGCTGGGCGACCATCGACAGCTTGTCGCGGTGAACGACCTCGATGGGGTCCTCGATCGTGATGATGTTCACCCGACGGGTGGTGTTGATCGCGTCGATCATCGCGGCGAGCGTCGTGCTCTTGCCGGAGCCGGTCGGACCCGTGACGAGGATCAGGCCGCGCGGCTCGGCGACCAAGGCGCCGATCGCCGGCGGGAGCCCGAGCTCGTTGAAGTCGCGCTCCGGCGGGAGGATCCGTCGGAAGGCGATGCTGATCGCCCCGCGCTGACGAAAGGCGTTCACGCGGAAGCGGCCGGCGCCGCGCTCGTCGCCGTACGCGAAGTCGGCTTCGTGGGACTCCTTGAAGCCGCCGCGAACGTGGTCGGGGATGATCTCCTCGAGGTATCGCTCGATGTCGATCCGTTCGAGCGAGACGAAGCTGGTCGCGTGGAGCTCGCCGTCGATGCGCACGACAGGCGGAAGCCCGACCTTCAGGTGCAGGTCTGACGCTTCGGCGCGCGAAGCCGCGGTGAGCAGATCGTCGATGGCTGGCAGGGACTGGGCCAAGCGTCCTCCGCAGTTGATTCGCCGCGAGATATCGGCGCGGACGCGGAGCGACTTGACCGAGACGCTGCGCGCCTCAGAGCTCCCAGGTCTCGGCGACCTTCTCTGCGACCAACTCGAGCATCTGGAACGAGCGCTTGGGAGAGGTCGACCCGCTCCTGTCCGGCAGGTCTCCGCCGAGACCACGGATCGTCGCCGCCACCGAGGCCTCGATCGCCTCGAGGTCGTAGCCACCCTCGAGGAACGGCACGACGCGACTGCCTCCTACGAGGCCTGCGAGGTGCGCCGCCATGCGCCCGTAGTCGGGAGCTTCCAATCGGATGTCGGCGAGAGGATCGGCGGCATGGGCGTCGTACCCGGCGCTGACCAGGATCCAGTCGGGCTCGAAAGACCGCAGCAGGGGAAGGACGAGCTCCGTCATCGCGACCTCGTACGCGTCCCCGGCGGTCGACGCCGGGAAGGGGATGTTCACGTTCAGGCCGGCCCCGTCGCCGTCACCGTCCTCGTCGATCCATCCACTACCTGGATAGAACGGGAACTCATGCATCGAGACGTACAGGACGTCCTTGCGTCCGTAGAAGTGATCCTGGGTCCCGTTCCCATGGTGGACGTCCCAATCGATGATCGCGACCTTCTCGCCCCCGCGAGTGATCGCCTCTGCGGCGATGGCGATGTTGTTGAAGATGCAGAACCCCATCGCCCGCGCCACGAGGGCATGGTGACCGGGCGGTCGCACGGCGAGGAAGGCCGCCTCTCCGTCACCGTTGCGGAGGGCCTCCACCGCCGCCAACCCGGCGCCGGCGGAACGGAGCGCCGCCTCCCACGAGGCCTCGGAGGCATAGGTGTCGGGATCGAGCGACCCGCCTCCCGCAGCGCAGAAGTCGCGGATCGACCTGATGTAGGAGACATCGTGGACCGGATACAACTCTTCGAGTGTCACCCGGGGAGGCTCACACCGCACGACCTCCGTCCCCGACGACTCGACGCCGCGGACCGCAGCCTCGACCCTGGCCGGGCGCTCCGGATGCCACGCCCCGGTCTCGTGCTGGAGAAACGTGTCGTGGACGTAGAGGAGCGTTCGCATCGCCCTCATGCTCGCGCGTCGCCGCCGTCGCGGCGACTCCCGACGGGCCGATCGTGGGTCCCCGAGCCGCACCGGCCCCCGTGAGACCCCGGTCGAAGCGGTCGGCGATCCTGGAGCCGTCGTCGCGGAGGCGGCACCGGAGGCCGGTGCCGTGCACGGTGCGGGCGATCTCGCGATCTCGCGATCTCGCGATGGAGCGCGCCCCTGTCGGATTCGAGGATCGGAGAAGCGCTTACCATCGGCGTCATGGCGGCCATCAACGTGAAGGTCGAGGGGAACTGGCCAGGAGCGGTCACGCTGCGCCGCGGGTGGTCCCGGGCCGAGTGCCGACCGTGGAACTCCGCCGTGTCCGCCGCCCACTTGCGCATGCTGCGCGGCGGCACCGGGTTCATCGGCGATTGCCTGATGACCCTCGGCACCCTCGGTGTGGAGGATGTGCTCTCGCCGCCCCTCCCCCGCTCTGCGCAGCGCCCGTGGCTCGAGGCCGGGTTCCAGATGCACTCGCAGCTCGAGCTCCTCCGCCTCGATCTGAACCGGATCGCTGCCCCCGACCACCTCGTGGCGCCGGGCGATCTGGCCCACCTCGCCGAAGCGCTGCGGATCGACGCCGCCGCCTTCGACCCGTTCTGGCGGTTCGATCGCACGGCGATGCTCGAGGCACTCCAGTCGACCCCGAAGTCGGCGCTCCACATCGTGCGGCGACCCGACGGGCACCTCGCCGGGTTCGCCATCACCGGCCTCGGAACCGCCATCGCCTATCTCCAACGCGTCGCCGTCGAGCCCGACTGGCAGGGCCAGGGGCTCGGCCGCTCCCTGGTGCGGACGTCGGCCTGGTGGGCGAAGCGGAACGGCGCCCGGAGCCTGATGTTGAACACGCAGGTCGAGAACACGGGCGCCATCGCCCTCTACGAGTCGGAGGGCTTCGTGACCCTCCCCGAGCCCCTGGCCGTTCTCAGCGCGCCCGCCCGTTCCGTGGCGGAGTCGGTTGGGAACGGGAGGGCCAGTTGATCGGAGTCGTCACCGACTCGTCCTGCGATCTCCCCCACGACGTCGCCGCCGACCACCTGATCTCCGTGGTCCCGCTCACCATCCGCTTCGGTGACCGCGAGTTCGTCGACCGCCACGAACTGACCGTGGGAGAGTTCTGGGATCGCGTGGCGACCGGCCCGGACCTCGCCGAGACCGCCGCACCATCGGTGGGCCGGTTCCTCACGAAGCTGCAGGCGCTCGCCGAGGCCGGAGCGAGTGGTGCCGTCATCGTCACGCTGTCGTCGGCGATCTCCGGGACGCACGCAGCCGCCGTCCTCGCCGCCGACGACGCGCCCCTCCCCGTGCGGGTGGTCGACAGCCGCCTCGTGTCCGGCGCGCTCGGCCTCGCGGTGATCGACACCGCCGAGGCGGCCCGGCAGACAGACGATCTCGACGCCGTCGAAGCCGCCGCGCGAGAGGCCTGCGACGCCGGCCGGCTCTTCGCCGCGCTCGACACGCTCGACCATCTGCGCCGCGGCGGTCGGATCGGGCCGGCTGCCGCCTTCTTCGGAAGCCTGCTCGACGTGAAGCCCCTCATCACGTTCACGGACGGAGCCGTCGCCGCCGCCGGGCGGGTGCGGACCCGAACGAAGGCGGTCGCAGCCGTGCTGGACCATGTCGCCTCACTGGAGGGGGTTCGGCGGATCGGGATCATCTCCACGGACCGGTCCCCGGATCCGGCCGTGGTCTCGGCGGTGGCCGGGGCGGCCGGTCAGGAGCCGCTGCTGATGCAGATCGGTCCGGTCGTCGGAAGCCACGCGGGACCCGGAGTCCTCGGCGTCGTGTATCTGACGTAGCGGCCGGGCCACTACCGTTCCGGTGTGACCGATCGCGCCGATGCCGACGCCCATCTCGTCGAGCGCTACCTCGCCGGCGATGTCCAGGCGTTCAACGAGCTCATGGCCGCGCACGAGAACCGCGTGTTCGGCATCTGTCTCCGGATGCTCCGCGATCGCGAGGCCGCGCTCGACGCCACGCAGGAGACGTTCATCACCGTGTTCCGGAAGGCCGACCGGTTCGCCGGCCGGTCCGCCTTCAGCACGTGGCTCTACCGGGTCGCGGTGAACACCTCATACGACGTCGCACGGCGCACCCAGCGGCGCCGGACCGACCCGCTCCCCGAGCACACCGACCCCGCCGACCCGGGATCCGACGACGAGTTCGGCTCGGTCGAGATGCGCTCCGACATCGAGGAGGCCCTCGCCGGCCTCCCCTCGGAGTTCCGCGCGGCGGTCGTCCTCTCGGACGTCGAGGGGCTCGCCCTCCACACCGTTTCGGAGATCCTCGGCGTGCCGGTCGGGACGGTGAAATCGCGCGTGTTCCGGGGTCGACGGATCCTCGCCGAAAAACTCGGGAACCTCAGGGAGGGCTCGGACAGTCTCAGGGACGAGCACCATGCATGAACACGACGCCGATCTCGTAGCCGCCCTCGCCGAAGGCGCCCTCTCCCCCGAGGACACCCGCGCCGCCGAGGCCGCCATCTCCGGGTGCCCCCGCTGCACCGCCGATCACACGGCCCAGCGCACCGCCGTCGTCGCCATGCGATCGCTCGCCGGAGCTCGGCTCGGCGACACCGAGCGAACCGGCCTGCGCGCCGCCGTCGCCGACGCGATCAACCTCGACCTGGAAGCCGCGCCCAAGACGCCGACCCGCAGGCGAGCGCGCCGGGCCGTTCCTTGGCCATCCGTCGCGGTCGCCGCGCTGTCCGTCCTCGCCGTGGTCGCCATCGTGCCGCTGGTCGGGACGTTGACCACGAGCGGATCCGACGACGAGGCCGCCACCGCAGAGCTCGCCCTGACGACGATCGTCACCGATACGGCTGCCGCGGCGGCCGCCGAGGCGGCTCCCATCGAGGGTGGCGAGGAATCCACCGCCCAGAGAGGCGACGACGGCGCGCTGTCGGCCGACGCCGCAGCATCCCCGAGCACCCTCGCGGTGTCCGCAGTTCCCGAGGCGGGGGAATCCACCCTCGAGCGAGTCGCCGACACCGACCTCCGCGCCCTCCTCGAGGACCCCACAGCACTCCTCGCCATCGCCGAGCCGCCGCCGGGTCCCTGCGATGCGGTAGCCGACACGTTCTTCACAGGACTCGACGGGGTGCTCGTCGGACAGCTGCCCGAGTTCGGCGCCGTCGGCTACTTCACGACCGGTGACGGATCCTCCGTCGACCGCATCGTGGTGGTCGACCCCGACACGTGTGAAATCCTCAGCTCCCTCGGCTGATATCTGCGAACGACACCCTGACTAACCTCGGGTTCGTGGAGGACTTCGCCCGCCGTATCCCCGATCTGCTCGAGTCGATCACCGAGCGCATTCGCGCCATGACGGTCGACCGGATGGCCAAGGTGATCACCTACCTCGCCCTCGGCCTCGTGGCGATGACCCTCGTCCTGCTCGCCTTCGTCTTCCTCTTCGTCGGACTGTTCCGCATCCTCGGTGAGCTCGCCACGAAGGCCTGCGACTGCGGGAGCGGCATGGAGATCGCCTATGCGGTGGTCGGGGGACTATTCCTGCTCGTCGGAGCGTTCCTCTGGGCGAAGAGAATCGCCAAGGGCGACGACGTCGTCGAGGAGACCACATCACCATGAGCGAGCGAGTCGTCATCATCGGCTCGGGGCCGGCGGGGTACACCGCGGCGATCTACGCCGCCCGCGCCGACCTGAATCCCGTCGTCGTCGAGGGCCTCGAATCCGGTGGGCAGCTGATGCTCACCACCGACGTCGAGAACTACCCCGGGTTCCCCGACGGGGTCATGGGCCCCGAGATGATGGATCTTTTCCGCAAGCAGGCAGAGCGCTTCGGCACCCGCATCGTGGCGGGCACCGTGAGCGAGGTCGACCTCTCCCGGCGTCCGTTCCGCCTGACCGTCAACGAAGACGAGTTGCTCGCCGACTCGCTCATCGTCGCGACCGGGGCGTCGGCGCGCTGGCTAGGCGTGCCCGGCGAGGAGAAGCTCCGGGGTCACGGCGTGTCCGCCTGCGCCACCTGCGACGGCTTCTTCTTCCGTGACCGGGAGATCGTCGTGGTCGGTGGCGGGGACACCGCCATGGAAGAGGCCCTCTTCCTCACGAAGTTCGCCTCCAAGGTCACCATCGTCCACCGGCGAGACGAGTTCCGCGCCTCCAAGATCATGAGCCAGCGCGCCCTCGACCACCCGAAGATCGAGGTGCGCTGGAACGCGATCGTCACCGAGATCCTCGGCGAGACCGAGGTGATCGGGGTCCGGCTCGAAGACACCCAGACCGGCGAGGCTTCCGAGCTGGCCGCCGAAGGGGTGTTCATGGCCATCGGCCACGATCCGAACACGTCGCTGTTCGCGGATCAGCTCGAGCTCGACGAGGCCGGTTACCTGAAGGTCTTCAAGGGGACCGCGACATCGATCGACGGCGTGTTCGGCGCCGGCGACGTCGTCGACCACACGTACCGTCAGGCGGTCACCGCGGCCGGCATGGGATGCCAGGCCGCCATCGATGCAGAGCGTTGGCTCGACGCGCAGGAATAGGCGACAATGGTTCCCCGTTCCAGCGGGTGGACTGTATTTCG
>DATHYU010000404.1:0-8509 GCA_035458965.1 Acidimicrobiia bacterium
CCAGATCACGATGCGTTGGCGGCCCCGAGGGCGGGGGGCCGGGTGCGCCCGAGCGTCTCGGGGCGACACCGGAGGTCCCGGACGCGTAGGGTCGGAAGGCGCGCCCAAGGGTGGGCGCAGAAGGAGAGGGGACCATGCACCCCAACGAGCAGCGAGCACGTGCCGGCTACAAGGCCTTCAACGAAGGAGACATGGCCGCCGTGTTCGACCTGCTGTCCGACGACGTCGTCTGGCATTCGGGCGGGAACAATCGCATGACCGGCGACTACGTGGGCAAGGAGGCCACCTTCGGCTTCTTCGCCCAGCTCGGGCAGGAGACCGCAGGGTCGTTCCACAACGACGTCCACGACCTGCTCGCCAACGACGTGCACGGCGTCGCCCTCGTCACGGCGAAGGCCGCTCGCGGTGACAAGACGCTCGACGCACGGGTGGTTCACGTGAGCCACTGGGAGGACGGGAAGATGACCGAGTTCTGGGCACTCCCCGAGAACCCGTCCGAATTCGACGACTTCTGGGCCGACTGAGGCTCTGAGATCCTGCTCGCGGACACGAGCCCGCGAGCACGGCACCGATCACCGGACCGCGGGGTCACGGAGCCGCTTGCGGACACTCGACCCGTCCCCGGCGGGCGGTCGGACCCACGCGCCGCTGCCGCGGCCCGCCCGGGCCGGCCGGTCAGACCAGCGTCTGCTGGCCGCCGTGGTCGGGACGGGCGACCCCGAGGTGCTCGTACGCCAACGCCGTGGCGATGCGCCCCCGCGGCGTCCGCTGGAGCATGCCCAGCTGGAGGAGGAACGGTTCGTAGGCGTCTTCCACCGTCTCGGGCTCCTCGGCGACGGCCACCGCCAGGGTCGACAGCCCGACCGGCCCCCCGCCGAACTTGTGGATGACCGCGTCGAGGATCGCCCGGTCCACGCGGTCGAGGCCGACGTGGTCGACCTCGAAGACGGTGAGCGCCTTCTCGGCCGTGTCGAGGTCGACGTGCCCGTCGGCGCGCACAGAGGCGTAGTCGCGGACCCTGCGCAGCAGCCGATTCGCGATCCTCGGCGTGCCTCGGCTGCGCTCCGCGATCATCTGGGTGGCGTCGTCGTCGATCACCACGTCGAGCAACCCGGCGGACCGCCCGACGATGTGGCGCAGCTCGTCGGCCGGGTAGTAGTCGATGCGCGCCACATATCCGAAGCGATCCCGCAGCGGCGGCGCCACGCGCCCCACCCGGGTCGTCGCCCCGGCGAGGGTGAAGCCGGGAAGGTCGAGGCGGATCGACCGGGCGGCGGGGCCCTTGCCGACGACGATGTCGAGCTGGAAGTCCTCCATGGCGGTGTAGAGCACCTCTTCGACGGCCCGCGGCAGGCGATGGATCTCGTCGATGAAGAGCACGTCACCGGGGTCGAGGTTCGAGAGGATGGCGGCGAGGTCACCGGCCCGTTCGAGCACGGGGCCCGACGTGGCCCGGAACGTCGCCCCCATCTCGGCGGCCAGGATGCCGGCCAGCGTCGTCTTGCCGAGGCCGGGAGGGCCCGAGAACAGCGTGTGGTCGAGCGGCTCGCCGCGTCCCCGCGCCGCCTCGACGAGGATGGCCAGCCGCTCCTTGAGGTCGGACTGTCCGACGAACTCGTCGAGCCGGGTCGGGCGCAGACCCAGGTCGAGGGCGACGTCCTCTGGCTCGACCGATCCCGACAGGAGTCCCTCGTCCCTCATCGCCGGCTCCCGAGGCGCCGGAGTGCCGCCCGCAGCAGGGCTTGAACCCCGTCGCCTTCGGCGAGCCCGTCCATCGCCTCACGGATCTCGGATGGCTGGTAGCCGAGTGCCTCGAGCGCCTCACGGACCTCGGCGAGCTCGGACCCGGCCCCGAGCGACTCGACGGCCGGCAGGTCGAGGCGCTCGCGGAGCTCGAGGACGAGCTTCTGGGCCGTCCGCTTCCCGATGCCGGGCACCGTGGAGAGCGTCGCCACGTCCTCGGACGCGATCGCCCGGCGTAGCTCTGCGGGCGACAGGGTGCCGAGCATGGCGAGGGCGACCTTCGGCCCCACCCCGCTGGCGCCGAGGAGGATCCGGAAGAGATCGCGTTCGTCGAGCGTCGGGAAGCCGAAGAGCGACAACTGGTCCTCGCGAACGTGCGTGTGCACGTGGACGACCGCCTCCTCCCCCACACCCGGCATCTCGGAGAGGCCGCGAGCCGCCATGGCGATCTCGTAGCCGACGCCGGCGACGTCGACCACGACTCCGTCGATCCCCTTGGCGACGAGCGTGCCCCGCAGGCGGCCGATCATCGCGCCGCCTCCACGGCCCGTCGGAGCGGGGCGCTCTGGAGGTGGCAGAGGGCAATGGCGAGCGCATCGGCGGCATCGGCCGGCTTCGGGGCGGCATCGAGGCCGAGCCGCATGGCGACGACCGCCTGGACCTGTTCCTTGTCCGCGTCACCGACGCCGCAGACGGCCATCTTCACGGCCGACGGCGTGTACTCGAACACGGGGAGCCCGGCCTGGGCGGCGGTGAGGATGATGGCCCCCGACGCCCGGCCGACCGCCGTCGCGGTCTGGAGGTTGCGGTTCACGAACACCTGCTCGATGGCGACCTCGGCCGGCCCGAATTCCTCGATGATCTGGGTGAGATCGGTGTGCAGCTCGAGGAGCCGGCGCTCGAGCGGATCGTCCGGGGAGGTCCGGACCGCGCCCGCTGCGATCGCCCGCGGCCGCTGCGGCGTGCTCTCCAACACGGCGTAGCCCATCGTCGAGAGCCCGGGGTCGATGCCGAGGACGTACATGTGTTCGATCAGCGTACCGGGGACCGCCGGCGCCTGCGAGGACCCCGACGGAGCCCGACGCGGACGTCGGCGTCGGGGGTCACGTACACCGCGTAGAACGTGTCCCAGAACCCTTTGTGGACGGTGACGGTCGGCTGGAGGTCGAGGATCTCGGCCTCCTTGGGGAAGATCCATCGCGATCCGGCGACCTCGACGATGCCGGAGACCTCGGCGCCATCGAGCGGTTCGACGTCGAAGGTGAAGGTGCCCGAGAGGCTGCTGCTGATGCGCCGGAGGACCCGGACCCGGTCCCCGGCCCGGACTTCGATCGGCCGCACGCTATCCGGCGACCGCTTCGAGGATCTCGTCGGAGATGTCGAAGTTGCCGTACACGGTCTGGACGTCGTCGAGGTCCTCGAGGGCGTCCACCAGCCGCAGCACCTGCTTGGCCTTGTCCTCGTCGAGGGAGACCGAGGTCGACGGGAGCTGGGTGACCTCGGCCTGGACGATCTCGACCCCGGCGTCCTCGAGCGCCGAGCGCACGACGGCGAGATCGCTCGGGGCGGTGATCACCTCGAACTGCCCGCCGGACTCGCGAACGTCCTCGGCGCCGGCATCGAGGGCGGCGAGCATCACCTCGTCCTCGTCGCCGGCCACCAGGACGTAACCCTTCTGCTCGAAGAGATAGGCCACCGAGCCCGGCTCACCGAGGTTGCCGCCGTTGCGGGTGAAGGTCGATCGCACGTCGCTTGCCGCACGGTTGCGGTTGTCGGTGAGGATCTGCAGGTAGAGGGCCACCCCGCCGGGGGCATACCCCTCGTACCAGATCTCGTCGTAGTGGGTCGCCTCGACATCGCCGGTGCCGCGCTTGATGGCGCGATCGATGTTGTCGTTCGGCATGGAGGCGTCCTTGGCCTTCTGCACCGCGAGGGCCAGGGAGGCGTTCATCGACGGGTCGCCGCCGCCGTCACGGGCGGCGATCTCGACCGCCCGCGCCAGCTTGGCGAAGAGCTTGCCGCGCTTTGCGTCCTTCGCGCCCTTCTTGTGCTTGATGGTCGACCACTTGGAATGACCGGACATCAGCGCTCCTCCGCCATTGCGACGAGCATCGAATGTAGCCGCCCGTCGTCCGTCAGCTCGGGATGGAACGACGTGGCGACGATGCTCCCCTGGCGCACCACCACGGGATGTCCGTCCACCGACGCCAGCACCGCGACGCCGTCGCCGACCTCGTGGATCCACGGGGCGCGAATGAACACCGCGTGCATCGGAGCACCGAGACCCGCCACGTCGAGATCGGCCTCGAACGAGTCGACCTGGCGGCCGAAGGCGTTGCGCCGGACCACCACGTCGAGGACACCGAGTTGGATCTGGGGCCGCTGCTCCGTCGTTCCCCGGGCGAGGAAGATCATCCCGGCGCAGGTCCCGAGCACCGGCAGGCCGCGCCGGATGTGCTTCTGGAGCGGCTCGACGAGGCCGTAGCGGTCGGCGAGCTTCCCGATCGTGGTCGACTCGCCACCCGGGATGACGAGGGCCTCGATGGCGTCGAGCTCCTCGACGCGACGGACGAGGACCGGCTCGTGACCGAGCGAACGGACGGCATCGGCGTGCTCACGGAAGTCGCCCTGGAGGGCGAGCACACCGATGCGCACGGTCACCAGCCCCGGGTCGCGAGCCGCTCGTCGTCGCTCATCGAGGACACCTCGAGACCGGGCATGGCCTCGCCGAGCCCCCGGGAGACCTTGGCCACGATCTGCGGATCCTCGTAGTAGGTCGTGGCCTCGACGATGGCCCGGGCGCGTGAAGCGGGATCGGAGCTCTTGAAGATGCCGGACCCGACGAACACCCCGTCGCAGCCGAGCTGCATCATGAGGGCCGCGTCCGCCGGCGTCGCGATCCCGCCTGCGGCGAAGTTCACGACGGGGAGTGCGCCCGTCTCGGCGACCTCGACAACGAGGTCGTAGGGGGCGCGCAGGTCGCGGGCGGCGGCCATCAGCTGCGCGGCGTCCAGGGTGCCGAGACGGCGGATCTCGTCGGTCATCGTGCGCATGTGGCGCACGGCCTCGACGACGTTGCCGGTGCCGGCCTCGCCCTTGGTGCGGATCATCGCAGCGCCCTCGCCGATGCGGCGGAGCGCCTCGCCGAGGTTCGTGGCGCCGCACACGAAGGGCACCGTGAAGGCCCACTTGTCGATGTGGTTGTCCTCGTCGGCAGGGGTCAGGACCTCGGACTCGTCGACGTAGTCGACGCCGAGAGCCTGGAGGACCTGGGCCTCCACGAAGTGGCCGATGCGCGCCTTCGCCATGACGGGGATCGAGACGGCCTCGATGATCTCCTCGATCATCGACGGATCGGACATGCGCGCCACGCCACCATCGCGCCGGATGTCGGCCGGAACCCGCTCCAACGCCATCACGGAGACGGCGCCGGCCTCCTCGGCGATCTTCGCCTGTTCGGCGTCGACGACGTCCATGATGACCCCGCCCTTGAGCATGTCGGCGAGGCCGCGCTTGACCCTGGTCGTGCCCTGTTCCACGTGAACTCCTCGAATGCAGATCGAATGCAGATGGGAACGGCCGGAGTGTACCCGGGAGACGGGTCTCTACCCCGAGTCCAGCGCCTCCCGATAGGCGTCGAGGTAGGCCCCGAGCACGGCCGGCCGATCGAAGGCGCGTGCCCGCTCCAGCGCGGCGGCGCGGTGCTCCGGCCCCGTGTCCCCGATCGCGGCGATGAGCCCCGACGCCAGGGCGCCGCGATCGCCGGCCGGGACGAGCAGGCCGGCGTCGCCGACCACGTCGGCGAAGGCGGGCAGATCGCTGGCCACCGGCCGGCAGCCCGACGCCATCGCCTCCACGAGGACGATTCCGAAGCTCTCCCCGCCGAGGTTCGGTGCACAGAAGACACCGGCGGAGGCGAGCTCGGCCCGCTTGTCCGCCTCCGAGACCCGTCCCACCCAGGCCACCCCTTCGAGCGGCGCGTCACGCTCGGCGCCGAGCACTCGCAGCTCGGCGCCGGGCACCGCCGCCCGCACGGCCGGCCACGCCGCGAGCAGCACGTCGAGGCCCTTGCGCGGCTCGTCGCGGCCGAGGAACACCACCCGGTGCCCGTCCCGGTCCGCGTCGGACAGGTAGGCGTCGACGTCGAGCCCGTTCGCCACGATGCGCGGCGACGCAAACCCCGCCACCGCCTCGGCCGCCACGGGCGACACCGCCGTGGTGAGGGCCATCGAGCGCACCATCCGCCGCAGCAGCGGGCGGCCGATGCGGTACGCCTGCCGGGCGATCCCCCCGACGTCGGCATGAAAGGTTCCGACCGTCGGCACCGGCGACCTCAGCACCGCCGCCACCCCGACGAGCGGCATGAGGGGCTCGTGGACGTGGACCAGGTCGGCACCCTCGACGGCTTCGCGGATGCGGCCCACGACCCGGGGATCGACCGAGATCGGAGCCCGCGACCGGTTGGTGGGGACCGACACCACGCCGCCGACGTGGCGGGTCCCCGCCGGCCCGGCCCTCCCCGGGCCGACCGCCCATGCCTCGTGGCCCTCCTCGAGCAGCCACCGCACGAGCCGGGTGACCTGGTCCTGCACGCCGCCGGGAGCCTCGAAGGCGTACGGCGAGACGACGGCGACCCTCATGCCGACGCGATGCGGTCGCTCGGCCAGTTCGGCACGATGACGTGCCACTGCTCGGGCCGCTCCCGGATGACCTCTTCGAGGGCCTCGGCGAGGCGCTGGGTCCCGAGGGCGACACGCTCCTCGGCTGTGCCGCCCGCAGGGATCTCGAGCGGCGGGTGGACCACGAATCGGTGGCCCCCGCGATGGCCCTCCCGGAAGTAGACGCCGACGGGGAGCAGGGTCGCCCCGGTACGGTCGGCCAGGGCGACCGGCCCCCCCGGGAGGGTGGTCTCCTCGCCGAAGAACGTGACCGGGACTCCTCGCCCGCTCAGGTCTCGATCGCTCAGCAGTGCGATCGTCCCGCCCTCCTTGAGCCTCCGGATCAGTTCCGCCGTCACCCGGCTCCCGCCGCCCGTCAGCACGACGTCCATCTCCATCGTGGAGCGCAGGCCGACGAACCACTCGGTGATGCGGCGGTTCCCGAGGTTCTCGGCGACGGCGAGCACCCGCGATCCTTCGGCGGCGGCCCGCAGTCCGGCGGCCTCCCAGTTCCCCGTGTGGCAGACGGCGAGCACGATGCCGCGACCGGAGTCCATCGCCTCGTGGAGACGGTCGGCGCGCTCGAGGATCGACCGGCGCAGGATCCCGTCACGGCGGCGGGGGCGGATCCAGAAGACCTCGGCCCAGTACCGCCCGTAGGACGCCATGACCCGGCGGGCCGCCTTGGTCGCATCGATGTGGTCGCCCTGGACGCGGCGCTGATGGCGCTCGACCATCCGCCGCTTCGCCGGGGAGACATACGACCCGATGAGCCCCATCATCCTGCCGGCGCCCCGCATCACGGGCTCGGGGAGCAGGCCGAACAGCCCGACGAACAGCCGGACGGCCAGGTAGGCGGGGAGGCCCTTCAGCCTCGACCGGAGCCCGTTCAACCGATCTGACGCCACGTCCGAACGAACCGCTGCGCCGCGGTGAACCACACGAGGGCCGTCAACACCCAGATCGTGGTCTCCATGGTCGGCAGTCCGAACCCCTCGAGACCCACGCCGACGCAGAAGACGATGATCCGCTCGGCGCGCCCCATGAGCCCGCCCGTGCCGCTGACGTCGGCGCTCTCGGCCTTGGCGCGTAGGAACGGGATGAGGAGGGCTCCGGCCATGCCGATCACGGCGACGACGGTGAGGAGCGACTCGGCGCGCTCGGACAGGTAGTACACGAGGCCGGTCCACATGGCGACCTCGCCGAGCCGGTCGGTGAACGTGTCGAGCAGCGCACCTCGCTTGCTCTCCGTTCCCGTCATCCGTGCCAGCACCCCGTCGAGCACGTCGAGCGCTGCGCCGAAGCCGATCGTGCCGCACCCCCAGGCCAGCTCGCCGGCCCCGAGGAGCACGGCGCCGACGACGGAGAGAGCGAAGCCGAGGAGCGTGATCGCCGAGGGCCGCAGCCCGATCCGGCGCGCCACGCGTGCGATGGGGTCGACGGCCTTCGAGACACGCTTGCGGGCATAGATGTCGAGCACGTGACCTCCTGCCGGGGCAAGGTAGCACAGCCGGTCGAAGGCACCCGGATCGGGGGTTCGGACCCCGAGTAGACTCGGCCGACCGGTAGAGGAGGTCTGATTGCGTCCCCAGCTGATTCGGAACGTTGCGCTCGTCGGACACAGCGGCAGCGGCAAGAGCACGCTCGCCGAGGCGCTGCTGTTCACCGCCGGCGTGACGACCCGGATGGGCCGCATCGAGGACGGGAACACGGTCACCGATTTCGAGCCCGAAGAGGTGTCGCGCGGCTCGTCCGTGTCCCTGGCGATGGCGCCCTTCGAGTGGCAGGGACACAAGATCAACCTGATCGACACACCCGGCTACGCGGACTTCCTCGGCGACGTCCGGGCGGCGTTGCGGGCCGTCGACCTCGCCATCTTCGTGGTGTCCGCCGTCGACGGCGTCGAGGTCCAGACCGAGGCCATCTGGCGCATGGCCGAGGAAGAGGGCATCGCGCGGGCGGTGTTCATCAACAAGCTCGACCGGGAGCGCTCCTCCTATCAGCGCACGGTGGACGAGCTCAAGGCGGCCTTCGGGACGCCGATCGCCCCGCTCCAGGTGCCGATCGGCGTCGAGATCGACCTGCGAGGCGTCGCCAACCTCGTCGGC
>DATHYU010000405.1:0-2973 GCA_035458965.1 Acidimicrobiia bacterium
GCCATGATCGAGGGCGCCGGGGCCATCGACGCGGGAGCCGAGTCAGGCGTCTTCGGTGCCGCACCCCTCACGCCGGAGGCACTCGTCGCGGCCGCGCCCGAGATCCTCGTGCTCCCCGAGTCGGGTCTCGGAGCGCTCGGCGGTCCAGAGGCGCTGCTCGAGCTGCCCGGGGTCGCGCAGACCCCGGCGGGCGAGAACCGCGCCTTTCTCGCGTACGACGAGGCATACTTCTTCAACCTCGGTCCCCGAGTGGGCCAGGCGTTGAAGGAATTCGTTCTGGACCTCTACCCGGAGCTCGGCGACGGTTCGTGACTGAGACGACCCCAGCACACAGCGACCCCTTTGCCGCTCGCCGGCGGGGGGTCGCCGTCGTTCTCGGGGCCCTGCTGCTCGCCGTGATGGCCGTCTCGATGGGCATGGGGTCGGTCGACATCGCACCGAGGGACGTCGCCCGGGTGGTGCTGTGGCGGCTCGGCGTCGAGACCGGGGTCGAACCGGGATTCACGGCCGACGCCGTCGTGTGGGACATCCGGCTGCCGAGGATCGTGCTGGGGATCATCGCCGGCGGCGGGCTCGCCGTGGCGGGTGCGGCGCTGCAGGGTCTGTTCCGCAACCCCTTGGCGGACCCGCATCTGCTCGGCATCGGCCCGGGAGCAGCGCTCGGTGGCGTCATCGGCACGATCGCCGGAGGATCAACCGGCGGTGTCGCCGGGGGAGCGGTGGGCGGATTGCTCGCAGCGATGCTCGTGCGGCGTCTCGGCGGAGGCGGGATCCCGGAGCCGTCGCGGTTCATCCTCACCGGTGTGGCTCTCGGTGCCGCGCTGTCCGCCTGGGTCGGCTTCGTCGTGTTCGCCGCCGATCGCACCCGGGTTCCTCCCGTGGACTTCTGGCTGCTGGGCGGCCTGTCGGGCTCGACCTGGCGGGTCGTCGGGACCACGGTGATCGTGGTGCTCGTCTCCTGCGGGGGCCTGGTGCTCGCCAGCAGGACCCTGGACCTGATGACGCTCGGGGAGACCGAGGCGCGCCATCTCGGTGTCGACGTCGATCTGGCGACCACGGTGATCCTCATGGCCGTGGGGCTCGCCACCGGCGCGGCGACGGGCGCGGTGGGTGTGGTGGCCTTCGTCGGTCTCCTCGCACCCCACTTCGTGCGGCCGCTGACGGGGCCGGCCCACCGGCCGCTGCTCGTCGCCTCGGCTCTCGCCGGGGCCTTTCTCGTGGTCGGGGCGGATCTCGTCGCCCGCACCGTCGCCGATCCCATCGAGATCCCCGTCGGCCTCGTCACGGCGGCGATCGGCGGACCGTTCTTCCTGTGGCTGCTGCGCCGCCGAATGCAGGGGGTTGCGGGATGATCGAAGCCGTAGGCCTCGGGTATCGCGTCGGTGATGCGGATCTCGTTTCCGAGGTCGACCTCGAGGTCCGCTCCGGCGAGCTCGTGGCCGTCGTGGGGCCCAACGGCGCCGGCAAGTCGACGCTCCTGCGGCTCGTCTCGGGCGACCTTCGGCCGACCGACGGGCTCGTCTACGTCGACGGTGAACGGGTCGCGGAGATGCATCCCTCCGAGATCGCTCTCAGGAGATCGGTACTCGGGCAGAAGAACCCCACCGACGTGCCCTTCACCGTGCGTGCCGTCGTGTCGCTCGGCCGCCACCCGCACCGCCGCGACCCCGACAACAGCGATGCCCGCGACCGCGAGGCGGTCGAGGACGCGCTCGGCCGGACCGACGTCACCCACCTCGGAGAGCGGATCTTCGCCACCCTGTCGGGTGGAGAGCAGACGAGGGTGTCGCTGGCCAGGGTCCTCGCCCAGGACGCTCCTGCGGTCCTCCTCGACGAGCCGACCACGGCGCTCGACGTGGCGCATCAGGAGCGGATCATGGCCGTCGCCGCCGGCCTGGCCGTCGGGGGTCGGGCGGTGCTCGTGGTGCTCCACGACCTCAACGCCGCCGCCCGGTACGCCGATCGGGTGGTCGTGATGACCGGCGGCCGCATCGTCGCCGAGGGGGTGCCGGCGGAGGTGTTCACCGAGGAGCTCCTCAGCGAGGTCTACCGGCAGCCGATGCGGGTGATCGACCATCCGTACCGCCCTGGGCCGCTGGTTCTCGTCGTCGACTGACGACTTGCCCCCGGGTCGAGACTGGTACAATTGCCGACCTCACGGGGCTGTAGCTCAGCCTGGCAGAGCACTTGCATGGCATGCAAGGGGTCAGGGGTTCAAATCCCCTCAGCTCCACACCACGAAATCCCCTGTTCGCGCAGGGGATTTCGTCGTCCGAGAGGTCGTTGCGTCGTGTCGGCCCGGGTGGCTTCGCAGGGCTCGGTCTTCGGGGTGCCGACTCACGTGGCGCCGGCGTCCCCGGTCACCCACCCGAAGTGCCACCGGTCCGGTACCGGCTGCTACGCCTTCTCGAAGACCTTCTTGACGGCGCCGAAGTTGGGGGCCCAGCCGACACCCAATGCCTTGGGCCCGAGGAACGGTCCGTCCTCGTTCCAGTAGGTGTCGCGGAACCGCTCGATCGTCGGCTTGCGGAAGTCGTAGGGCACGAGGTCGGCCACCTTGCCGTGCCAGGTGCGCTCATCCGGAGGCTTGCGGAGCTCCTTGACGACGGCGATGACCCCGATGACGAACAGGATCAGGCGCCACAGGTCGTTGGCCGACGGGCCCTTCTTCTTGCGGTCCGCGTGTTCCTCTGCCATGGGTCAGAGGCTACGCCGCCCCGGCTGTCACCGGTCAGGGCCTTCGGTCACCTCCGCGCCGCAAGCCGCTCGAATGCCGACTCGATCGTCCGGGCCTGTTCGACGAGGACCTGCCGGAGGGCCGCCTTGATCTCGAGCGTCTCGAGCCACTCCCGGTACGCCCTCGCCTGCTCGAGGTGATCGGCCACGTCGCGATCCCTGTAGGTGTCGAGGATCGCCGTGGTGAACTGCTGGTAGACCATGTAGGCCACGGGCGGTCCTACCGGTACTCGTCGA
>DATHYU010000406.1:0-2602 GCA_035458965.1 Acidimicrobiia bacterium
TGGCGGCCGAGTCGCCGTCGACCGAACCGGGCGTCCATGGTCCGATGCGGCGCGCCACCGAGGCTCTGCTCGCGCAGGCGGGATTCCGGATCCGACGGGCGGCCGGCCGGACGTCGGCCGGATCCATCCTGGCGGTCCCCGCCGAGCGCCGCCGAGGACGGCCGTACCAGTTGCTCGTGGGCCACACCGACACGGTCTGGCCGGTGGGGACGACCGCCCTCCGTCCCCCCAGGCGCGTCGACGGACGTTTCCAGGGCCCGGGAGCCTTCGACATGAAGGCCGGCATCGTGCAGGCGGTCTACGCGATCGAGACCCTGCGCACCCTGGGTCGGCAGCCGGCGGTCGACCCCGTGGTCCTGTTCAACAGCGATGAGGAGATCGGAAGCCGCGACTCCACGGTGATCATCCGGCGCCTCGCCCGGGGTGCCGATCGGGCCTTCGTCCTCGAGCCGTCACTGGGGGAGGAGGGCGCCCTGAAGACGGCGCGCAAGGGGATCGGGCGCTTCACGATCACGGTGTCGGGAAGGGCGGCCCACGCCGGGCTGGAGCCGGGCCGGGGCGCCTCGGCGATCCTCGAGCTGTCCTCGGTGATCCAGCGGCTCTTCGAACTCAACGACCTCGACCGTGGGGTCTCCGTCAACGTCGGCACCATCGAAGGGGGCCTCCGGGCCAATGTCGTCGCGCCGCAGAGCACGGCGGTGGTCGACGTCCGGGTGTGGACCCGCGCCGACGCCGAGGACGTGGAGGCCCGGATTCGCTCGCTCCAGGCCATCACCCCGGGGACCGCCATCGACGTCGGCGGTGGGTTCGGCCGGCCCCCGATGGAGCCCGGGGACGGGCGTCTCTGGGACGCCGCCGCAGCCATCGCAGACGACCTGGGGATCGTGGTGCGTCAGGGCAGCGCCGGCGGGGGCTCGGACGGGAACACGACGGCGGAGTACGCCCCCACGCTCGACGGCATGGGAGCGGTCGGAGGCGGAGCCCACGCCGAGGACGAATACGTCGTGATCGAGGCGATGGCCGAGCGGGCGGCGCTGCTCGCCGGATTGCTTCACGCTCCACCACTCGGAGGTGACCCATGAGAGAACGTCCGTACCACGCCTCGGTGACCCGTATCAGTGATCTTCGGGACCGCCCCTACGACGTCACCCCGTTCCCTCGCGAGGAATGGGGAACGGGCGACTACGTCGTGGCCGAGGTGACCCCGCCGCTGGGGCGCTTCACCAAGCTCGAGCTGCCGAGCGGAAGGATGATCGACCTCGTCGACGGGGACTACGTCATCGGGGCTCTCGGCCAACGGGCCGCAACACTCGAGGCCGTCGGCGACTGGCGATTCATCGGGAGCGACGGGATGATGAACGCCCTGACGTCGGCCGGTCTGTTCGGGCTGGCGACCCATGTCTCGTACGTGCTCGGCAACCTGACGAAGCTCGCCTATCGCGGACACGTCGTCCGAGACGGCCAGCCGGTCAAGATGGCCCACTTCGTGCCGGTGTTCGAGCCAAGGCCGTTCCGGACGCCGGTCATCCTCGTCATCGGGACATCGATGTCGGCAGGCAAGACGACGGCGGCGCGCGTCGTCGTCCGGCAACTCAAGAAGCTCGGTCGTCGGGTCGTCGGGGCCAAGATCACCGGCGCCGCGCGGTACCGCGACATCCTGTCGATGCACGACTCGGGGGCCGACCGGATCGTCGACTTCGTGGATGCGGGACTGCCGTCGTCGATCACCGACGAGGACACCTATCGGGCGGCGTCCCGGGTCATGCTCGGGATGATCGACGATGCGGAAGCCGACATCGCCGTCGTGGAGGCCGGGGCCTCGCCGCTCGAGCCCTACAACGGCCAGGTCGCGCTCGAGGAGCTCGGCGACGCGGTCCAGTTCACCATCCTGTGTGCCTCCGACCCCTACGCCGTGGCCGGTGTCATGCAGGGCTTCGGGTTCCGGCCCGATCTCGTCGCCGGACTGGCGACGGCGACACCGGCAGGGACGGCGCTCGTCGGGCGTCTGGCCGACGTGCCCGCCCTGGACCTCCTCGACCCGGCGTCCGTGCCCGAGCTCGTCGGCATGCTCCGCCAGCTGCCAAGGAAGGTGGACGAGCACCTCGCGGGCTGAGGCGGCGTGGGCGCGGGCCTCCGCTGGTCGGCTGGGCGGGGGTGGCGGTGGTCAGGCGTGGGCGGGGGCCTGGACCATGATGCAGGCGTTCACGAGGTACGTGAATCCCTCGGCTTCGAGGTACGCGACGACGTCCTCGTCCTCGGCGCCGGGCTGGACCCAGGCGTTGAGGTACCCGAGTCGCTTCGCCACCCCGAGGGTCTCCAGGGTCCGCTTCGGCGGCACCACGTAGTCGACGATGGTCGGCGCCTCGGGCAGCACGTCGAGCGAGCGATAGCAGGGGTCCCCATCCACCTCGTCGCGGTACGGGTTCACGGCGAGCACCCGAAAGCCCTTCGCCTTCAGATCCCGATAGATGATGCCGCCGTACTTGCCGGGTCGGTCGGTGGCACCGACGACGGCGACCGTCGTCGCCGGGTCGCGCAACAGCTCAGGAATCGATCGGTGGGGCATGTCGGGTGCAACACCCGCCTCGTTGGTTTCCATCCC
>DATHYU010000407.1:0-2691 GCA_035458965.1 Acidimicrobiia bacterium
CACGGCCGTCTCCAACCCGATGACGCCGCGGGGGGCCTCCTCGAAGGGGACGTCCTTCTCGTGGGCGGCGTGCGGGGCGTGATCGGTGGCGACGGCGTCGATCGTCCCGTCGGCGAGCGCCTCGCGCAGGGCGGCGGCATCGTCGGCCGTGCGGAGCGGCGGGTACATCTTGAACGCCGGGTCCGTCGACAGTGCCGCCGTGTGATCGAGCGCCAGATGGTGGGGAGCCACCTCCGCCGTGACCGCGAGGCCCTCGTCCTTCGCCGCGCGCACGAGCGCGACCGTGCCGGCCGTCGAGACGTGCTGGACGTGATAGTGGGCACCGGTCATCCGGGCGAGGGCCAGGTCCCGGGCGACGACGACCTCCTCTGCCTCGGCGGGGATCCCCACGATGCCGAGCCGGGCCGACACGGTGCCCTCGTGGAGGTGGCCGTCCCGGGACAGCCCGCGGTCCTCGGCGTGCTGGGCGACGACGCCGCCGAGATCCGCGAGGTACTCCATCGCCCGGCGGAGCAGGCCCGCATCGGCCACCGAGTCGCCGTCGTCGCTGAAGATCCGCACACCGGCCGCCCACAGCTCGTCCAGGTGGGCGAGGCGCTCGCCGGCGCGCCCGGCGGAGATGGCGCCGGCCGCGGCCACGTCGACGAGACCGACCCTGCGTCCCCGGTCGGCGATGTGGGCGGCGAGGTGGCCGGCGTCGATCGCCGGATCGGTGTTCGGCATCGCGACCACGGCCGTGAAGCCGCCGGCGGCCGCCGCGGCCGAGCCGCTGGCCACGTCCTCCTTCCACTCCTGCCCGGGCTCGCGGAAGTGGACGTGGATGTCGACGAGACCCGGCCCCACCCAGCACCCCGAGCAGTCCAGGACCTCGGCTCCCGCCGTCGCGATGCCCGGCCCGATCTCGGCGATGCGGCCGCCTTCGACCAGCAGATCGGCCTCGACGGCCCCGTCCGCGGTCAGCACGGTTCCCCCGCGCAGCAGGTGGCGGGTCATTCGTGCTCTCCTCCGAGGAGTCGGAACAGGACGGCCATGCGCACCGCGACCCCCATCCGGACCTGGTCGAGCACCAGCGATCTCGGGTCGTCGGCCACCTCGTCGGCGATCTCCACGCCTCGGTTCATGGGGCCGGGATGCATCACGATCGCCTCGGGACGCATCCGGGCGAACCGGGAGCGGGTGAGCCCGAAGCGGCCGACGTACTCCGGCAGCGACGGGAACACCGCGGCCCCGCCGCGTTCGGCCTGGACCCGAAGGAGGTAGACGACATCGGCCGTCCCGAGCACGTCGTCGATCCCCGACGCCACCGCCACCGGCCAGCCCTCGAGCGTCACGGGCAGGAGGGTGCGCGGCGCCACGAGCGTCACCCGGGCGCCGAGGGCGGAGAAGCAGTCGACATCGGACCGGGCGACCCGCGAGTGGCGGATGTCACCCACGATGGCGATCTCGAGCCCCTCGACCTTTCCGAAGTGGCGCCGCACGGTGAGGGCATCGAGGAGTGCCTGCGTCGGGTGCTGATGGGCCCCGTCGCCGCCGTTGACCACGGGCACGCCGGCCCACTCGGCGACGCGGGACGCGGCGCCGACGGCCCGGTGCCGCACGACCATGAGGTCGGCGCCCATGGAGCGGAGCGTCAGCACGGTGTCCTTGAGGCTCTCCCCCTTCGACAGCGAGGACGTGCCGGGAGAGAAGCTGAGGGTGTCCGCGGACAGGGCCTTGGCAGCCCGTTCGAAGGACAGCCTCGTGCGGGTCGACGACTCGAAGAACACGGTCGCCACGGTCTTGCCCCGGAGCGCGGGCACCTTCGGGATCGGCCGGTCGAGCACCTCCACGAAGCCGTCGGCGTCGTCGAGGATCGACTCGATGTCGTCGCGGGACGCGCCCTCGAGCCCGAGCAGATGCCTCATGTCCCCACCTCCTCGATCACCACGGCGTCCTCGTCGTCGCGCTCGGCGACCCGCACCGAGACCCGTTGCTCGGCCGACGTGGGCAGGTTCTTGCCGACGTAGTCCGCGCGGATCGGCAGCTCGCGATGCCCCCGGTCGACGAGCACGGCCAGCTCGACCCCTCGGGGCCGGCCGAGGTCGGCGAGCGCGTCGAGCGCGGCTCGGACGGTCCGCCCGGTGTACAGCACGTCGTCGACGAGGACCACGTCGCGGTCGTCGATGCCTCCGGGGACGCTCGTGGGGCCGACCTTCGTGCGCGGGCGGCGGTCGAGGTCGTCGCGATACAGCGCGATGTCGATCTCGCCGACGGGCACGTGCGCTTCGAGGTCGGCCACGACGGCGCCGATGCGGTGAGCGAGGGGAACACCCCGGGAGTGGATGCCGACGAGCACGACGTCCGCCACGCCGCGATGGCGCTCGACGATCTCGTGGGCGATGCGCCGCAACGCCCGCCCGACGTCCTCTGCGTCCATGACCCGGCTCACGCCGGGCCGCTCGAGTCGGTCATCCAGCCTGCTCCTTCCCGGCCTCACCGGACCGGGTTAAAGGATGTTCCGGAGCGAGATTACACGATTGGTGTTTCGGCGCGTCCGGGGATGCGCGGGGCCGCCCGCCACGGGAGGCACGGCGTCACGGGGGAGGTCCCCGGTGTCGCGGTGGTCGCAACCGGCGACCGCCCGGAGGCGATCGGCCGTCGATCGTCAGCGGACGATCGACGCCACCTTGCCGAGCACCCCGTTGACGAACC
>DATHYU010000408.1:0-8308 GCA_035458965.1 Acidimicrobiia bacterium
TCGTACTCGGCGCACACGACGACCTCGGGGCCCTCGGAGCCGATCGTGGCGCGAAACGCCGTTTCGAGGCCGTGGGCGGGGTGGACGACGTCGAAGCCGCGGTCGCGGAGGAACCCGGCGAGACGCCGGGAGGCGTCGTGCTCCTCGAACGCCGTCTCGGGGTGCTCGTACATCCAGCGGCTGATCTCGACGAGCTCACGCTCGACGGCGTCGAAGGCTGCGGCCGAGGCCTCCTTCATCTCCATGACGTCTCCCGATCCGCGATGATCAGGCCCCGAACCTACTCGTCGTAGGATCGGCCGCAGGAGGTACTTCCATGGGCCACTATCACGAGCTCCTGTCCGAGTTGTCGGAGCCGGTCAAGTCGCTGCGGTCGATGATCCCCGAGACCTGGCGCGGCTTCGCCGAGCTGCACCGCGGGGCGATGGCCGAGGGCGCGCTCCCGGCGCGGATCAAAGAGGTCATCGCGCTGGCGATCGCCGTCGCCGAGGAGTGCGACGGGTGCATCGCCTCCCACGCGAAGGGAGCAGCGCGCAAGGGTGCAACGCCCGAGGAGGTCGCCGAAGGGCTGGGCGTCGCCGTGCTCATGACGGGCGGCCCGGGGACGGTGTACGGCCCGCGCGCCTGGGCGGCGTATCAGGAGTTCGCGGGAACTCCCTAGGGGGAGTTCCTATGGCGAAGCTTCGCGGGAACTCCTTGGCGGGAGTTCCTCTGGGGAAGCTTCGCTTCGCCTGGGAAGGTCTCGTGAGGACGTGAGATCGCGGCCGCCGGACGGGCCGGGCGGCCTGTCAGCCACCGATGGGGAGGGCCGACAGGAATCGGTCGAAGGCGGGGACGAACGCGTCGACCGTCGCCGCGTCGAAGTCGAAGTCGGTGTTGACCCGGATCCCGACGAGATCGGCGCCGTCGATGAAGAACGCGATCACGTGTGAGAACCAGTGTCCCTCGGACCGGTCGGTCTGGTAGGCGAAGAGACGGGCCGCGGGCCGGCCGGCGATCGTGAGGGAGCGCGTCTCGAACGCAGTGGCGAAGCCGGCGTTGTCCAGGACGTCGAGGCCGCTGTCCTCGGCCAGCGCCAGCAGGGCGTCGCTCAGGGATCTTCCTTCGGTCATGAACTTCTCGAGGACCCACTCGCTGCTGGCCGTGTCCAGCAAGAGGTCGAGCACGTGGTCGCCGTAGCGGAGGATCCGCCACTGGCGGCCCATGTCCCACTCGACGACGTCGTAGGGAGTGATGGTCCACCCGTTCCAGCTCCAGGTCGCCGCTCCGAGGCTCACGAAATCGATAGGCCGGAGCGCGAACCACACCGGTGGCTGCATCCAGCGGCGGAGCCGCGGTGTGTCGAGCAGGCTCCCGAACCGCTCGGCGCGGTAGGAGACGCGTTGCGCCATCGCCGAAAGCGGCGACGCCGAGTCCGTCGTCGGTGGCGCGACCATGCCGATCGCGACGGCGACCCGGTCGATGCGGCCCAGCACGAGCGTCAGATCGACGGGCGTCGCCCGGTTGGGGCTCTCGAGGACCACGTCACCGTCGAGGTAGTGGCCCGAGGCGTCGTCGAGGCCGCTGTCCACGGAGAACCCGCCCATCTGCCCTCCGCCGCCGAACAGCTTGGGGTGGACGCGGAGCTTGGCGAGGGCGGCCCTGGCCTCTTCGATCGTCGGGTACGCCATGAGTTGGACGAACGAGTCGTCGGCCCCTGGTCCGCCACGGGTCGAGTACTCGTAGACGACGGTGGTCGGGAGGTCTTCCCAGTCGTCGATCGGGATGACGATGGGCCCCTCCCATCCCGATCCCTCGATCGACGCGATGCCGAAGATGTCGGCTACCTCGGGCAGCGTCGGGGCGAGCACGTGGACCTTCGTCGCGACCGTCTCGGCATCGGCCTCCGCGATGGGTGCCAGCGGCGGCTCCGTGGTGGTCGTCGTGGTGGGCGCCGTGGTGGTGGTCGTTGTCGTCGGCGTGGGCGTGGTGGTCGTCGTGGTCGACGTCGTGGTGGTGGTGGGAGCGATGGTCGTGGTGGTGGGCGCCGTGGTGGTGGTCGTTGTCGTCGTCGTGGCGGCGCTCGTCGGAGCCGTGGTCGGCGGAGCGTCGGCGGCTCCGTTGCCACACGCGGTGAGCGTCACGACCAGGGCGACCGCTGCAATCCAGGGGTGAAGGCGAGGTCTCATCGGGATGGGCCTCGCTCAGCATGTCCCCTGGGCGCAGCAGCGCCCAGGGGACATCGTCACCGGATGTCGTCGAGTCCTCTCAGCCCTCGGTCGGAGGGACGTACCGGCGAGCGCCGTCGTCGCCGTCCTCGTTCCACAGCTCCTTGATGGCGCCGATGCTGCCGAGGATCCCGCTGGTCTCGACGGGCAGGAAGATCTTCGTCGCCCGGCCGTCGGCGATCTGCGTCAGCGCGTCGAGGTACCGGATCGTGATGAGGTCCGTGGTCGGGTCGCCGCGGTGGATGGCCTCGAAGACCTGCTCGATCGCTCGAGCTTCACCGGTGGCCACCGTCTCCTTCTGGAACCGCTCGGCATCCGCCACCTCGCGGATGGCCTGCGCCTGACCCTCGGCCTCGAGGATGCGGGACTCCTTGACGCCCTCGGCCCTGAGGATCGCGGAGCGCTTCTCACCCTCGGCCTCGGTGACGACCGCGCGACGTATCCGCTCGGCCTTCATCTGGCGGTGCATCGCCTCGGTGACGTCGGCCGGCGGGTCGATCCGCTGGATCTCGACGCGAACCACCTTGGTGCCCCACACGTCGGTTGCCTCGTCGAGCACGGCCCGCAGCTGGGTGTTGATGGTGTCTCTCGAGGTGAGTGCCTCGTCGAGCTGCATCTCGCCGACGATATTCCTCAGATTGGTCTGCGCCAGCTTCGTGGCGGCCAGGATGAAGTTCGCCACGTTGTACTTCAGCTTCACCGGGTCGGTGGCCTGGTAGTAGACGACGGCGTCGACGGTCACCACCACGTTGTCCTTCGTGATGACCTCCTGAGGCGGGACGTCCACGACCTGCTCGCGCATGTCCACGCGGACGATCCGCTCGATGAAGGGGATGATGATGCGCAGGCCCGGGTCGACCATTCGGTCGTAGCGCCCGAACCGTTCGACCAGCCCCTTCTCGTACTGGCGGACGATCTTGATGGCGTTCGCTGCGTACAGCAGCAGCGTCACGCCGATGACGATCAGGACGATCAGCATGGGGTTCATTCGTTCCTCTCTTCAGAATCTCCTTCGACGGGCACCACGACGAGTCTGGCACCGCGAACACCGAGGACGCGGACCTCGGTCCCCGACTCGATCGGCGGGCCGTCGGTCGTCGCTCTCCAGAGTTCGGTCTCCATGCGCACCCGCCCCGATCCGGTGGTCCGGTCGATCGGCTCGAGCACCACGGCGTGCTGGTCGAGCAGCCGGTTGGCGCCGACCCTGATCGGCTCTTCGTCCTCGTGCTTCACATAGGTCATGACCCACCAGAGGGCGATGAGCGAGGCGACGATGAACGCGACCAACTGTATCGCCGGCTCCACGTCGAACAGGGCGAGCACGAAGGCAACCACGGCACCGCCGGCGAAGGGGAGCATGAAGAACCCTGCAGTGAACATCTCGGCGAAGCCCAGGAAGACGGCGGCGCCGAGCCAGATCCATCTCCACATTTCATCGTCCATGGACGAACTCCCTTCGTCTCCGACGGTGGCGACCCAGATCACCACGGCCACCACCACACTCATGAGTATCGCGACGTAGACGGCCCGAAGGCGAAGCGGGGCGCGCCGGTGCACCGTGACCTCCCAACGCGGGAGTGCCCGACCGTCCGGTGCCACGGCTTCGGCCCATGCCCGGGCGAAGGCGGCGACGTCGTCGCCGACGACGGTCTCGGGAGCCCTGCCGTTTGCCTGGGCCTCGGCAAGGTGGCCGGCGAGCTCGGCGCGCATCTCCTCGGCACGGCGGCGACCGATCCCGGCTGCTCTCCAGTACCGCTCGCAGTCGGTGAGGATCGTCTCGGCGTCACGCATCGTCCCCGCCTCCGATGACCCGGTCGACACCGCCGGCCACCTTCCTCCAGTCGTCGATCCACGCCCCGAGCCGCTCCCGGCCCGCGGCGGCGATGCGGTAGTACTTGCGGGGAGGCCCTCCTGACGACTCCTGGACGAAGCTCTCCACCAGTCCCTGGCGCTGCAGCCGGCTGAGGAGCGGGTACACCGAGCCCTCACTGACGAGGGCGAGGCCCCGGTCCTCCAGCTTGCGGACCATCTCGTACCCGTAGGAGGGCTCCTCGGCGATCACCGCCAGCAGGCACATGTCCAGCACTCCCTTGAGGAGTTGGCTCGATCTGTCGGTCGTCGTCACGGCCACTCCTGAACTACCTTGCGTCACATACTAGTCGGTGTTGCAAGGTAGTGGAAGAGGGAGTCGCAGGTTTTCGGGCCGACGCGTCAGGAAACCGGTCCGATCATCAGACCCAGGTCGTGGGCGTCGACCCCGACCGTGTCGCCGTCGTGGACCCGGCCCTCGAGGATCTCGAGGGCGAGCCGGTCGGCGACCTCGGTCTGGATGAGCCGCTTGAGGGGCCGGGCGCCGTACGACGGGTCGTAGCCGTGCTCGGCGAGCCAGTCGAGGGCCGCGGGCGTCGTCACGAGGGCGATGCGGCGGCCGGCGAGGCGCTTCGTCAGATGGTCGAGTTGGATGCCGACGACCTGGCGCAGGTCCTTGCGGGTGAGACGGCCGAACACGATCAGATCGTCGACCCGGTTGAGGAACTCGGGCCGGAAGTGCCGCTTCACGACCTCCATGACCCGGTCCCGGACCGTTTCGTCGGTCAGCTCCGGATCGATCAGTTCCGAGCCCAGGTTCGAGGTCATGATGAGCACGGCGTTCGTGAAGTCGACGGTGCGGCCCTGGCCGTCCGTGAGCCGTCCGTCGTCGAGCAGCTGCAGCAGCACGTTGAACACGTCGGCGTGAGCCTTCTCGACCTCGTCGAGGAGGATGACGGCATAGGGGCGGCGGCGCACCGCCTCGGTCAGCTGGCCGCCCTCGTCGTAGCCGACGTAGCCCGGCGGCGCGCCGATGAGGCGGCTCACCGAGTGCTTCTCCATGTACTCCGACATGTCGATGCGGACCATCGCCCGCTCGTCGTCGAAGAGGAACTCCGCCAGGGCGCGGGCGAGCTCCGTCTTGCCGACCCCGGTCGGGCCGAGGAAGACGAAGGATCCGATGGGGCGGTTGGGGTCCGAGAGGCCTGCGCGCGAGCGCCGGACGGCGTTGGCGACCGCGCGCACCGCGTCGTCCTGGCCGACGACCCGCCTGTGGAGGTGGTCCTCGAGGCGGACGAGCTTCTCGATCTCACCCTCCATGAGCCTCGACACCGGGATGCCGGTCCAGCGGCTCACGACCTCGGCGACGTCCTCCTCGTCCACCTCCTCCTTGAGCATCCGGAGCTCGGTCTGGAGCTTCTCGAGGGACTCCCGCCGTTCCGCGAGGGACGCCTCGAGCTCGCGGAGGGTGCCGTAGCGGAGCGCGGCGGCGCGCTCCAGGTCGCCGTCGCGCTCGGCGCGCTCGGCTGCGGCGCGGGCATCCTCGATCTCGGCCTTCGTCGAGCGGATCGCGGTGATCGCCTCCTTCTCGAGCGTCCAGTGGGCGGCGAGCCGGTCGATCTCCTCGGTCACCTCGGCGAGCTCGGCCTCGAGGGCGTCGAGGCGCTCCCTCGACGCCTCGTCGGTCTCTTTCGAGAGTGCAGCCCGTTCGATCTCGAGCTGGCGTCGGCGCCGGTCGAGATCGTCGATCTCCTCGGGCATCGAGTCGATCTCGATCCGGAGTCGGCTCCCGGCCTCGTCCACGAGGTCGATGGCCTTGTCGGGGAGGTGGCGGCCGGTGATGTACCGATCGGACAGCACGGCAGCGGCGACGAGGGCGGCATCGGTGATCCGGACCCCGTGGTGGACCTCGTAGCGTTCCTTGAGGCCGCGCAGGATGCCGATCGCGTCGTCGACCGACGGCGGCTCGACGAACACGGGCTGGAAGCGGCGCTCGAGGGCGGCGTCCTTCTCGACATGCTTGCGGTACTCGTCGAGGGTCGTCGCGCCGATCATCCGCAGCTCACCGCGGGCCAGCATCGGCTTGAGCATGTTCGAGGCGTCCATCGCGCCCTCGGCGGCTCCGGCGCCGACGAGCGTGTGCATCTCGTCGATGAACGTGATGATCTCGCCCTCGGCGGCGCGGATCTCGTCGAGCACCGCCTTGAGGCGCTCCTCGAATTCGCCGCGGTATTTGGCGCCGGCGACCATCGCGCCGAGGTCGAGCGCGACGATCCGCTTGCGCTTGAGGCCCTCGGGGACGTCGCCGTCGACGATGCGGCCTGCCAACCCCTCGACGATGGCCGTCTTGCCCACCCCGGGCTCGCCGATCAGGACCGGGTTGTTCTTGGTCCGCCGGGAGAGGACCTGGATGACGCGACGGATCTCGTCGTCGCGACCGATGACGGGATCGAGCTTGCCGCGACGCGCGGCCTCGACGAGGTCGCGCCCGTACTTCTCGAGGGCGTCGAAGGTGTCCTCGGGGTCCTGGGACGTCACCCGGGTGGCGCCGCGGACGGCCTGGAGCGCATCGAGGATCGCCTCGCGGGTCACCCCGAGGCCGCGCAGTGCCCGCCCCGCTCCGGTGTCGGACGCCGTCAGGGCCAGCAGCAGGTGCTCGACCGACACGTAGTCGTCCTTCATCGCCGATCGTTCGCGGTCGGCCGCTTCCAGGACCCGTCCGAGGGTCGCCGAGAGCCGGACCTCGGCGTCGCCGTAGACCTTCGCCATCGGGCGCAGCGCCTCGTCGACGGCGCCTCGCACCGCCATGGGGTCGATGCCGAGGCGCCCCAGGAGGGGATAGACGAGCCCATCGGTCTGGGCGAGCAGCCCGGCGAGCAGGTGCTCGGGGCCGGCCTCGGCGTGGTTGCGGCGCTCGGCCTCCGAGCGCGCCGCCACCACCGCACGCTGCGAGGCGTTGGTGAACTGGCTGAGATCCATGGGGGCCTCGCTTCTCGGCCGACTCAGTAAATCTGAGTCGAATTATATCAGATCGAGGCCGATCGGGAAGGTTGCCGTTCTCCTCTGGAGCGGCTTCTGCCGGCGTGTTCACATTTCGTCACGATTCCGCCCCTGTATCGGGTGGAGGGTCCAGAATGGTTGAGACCGAGGAGAGGGATCTGCAGGGGCAGGCTCTCGACGGAGTGTTCCGGCAGGAGTCCGCACGGATGTGGCGGGCACTCTTCGCGTCCACCGGAGATCGAGAGATCGCCGCCGATGCGGTCGCCGAAGCGTTCGCCCAGGCCATGAGGCGGGGCGACGCGATCCGGGATCCGCGACGATGGGTGTGGAAGGCGGCCTATCGGATCGCCGCCGGATCCCTCGCCGAGCGCTCCCGCCGCCACGTCGAGGGTCCCGCCGACCGCCCGACGTGGGACACCCCGACGTGGGACACCGAGCCTGCGTGGGACCTTCGGGCGGCGTTGATGCGACTGTCCGCACGCCAGCGTGACGCCGTCGTCCTCCACCACTACGCCGGGTACTCGACCCGCGAGGTCGCGTCGATGATCTCGTCGACCCCGGCTGCGGTTCGCGTCCACCTCGTGCGCGGCCGCCGACGCCTTCGTGAGTTGCTGGGGGAGGTCCACGATGCATGACCTCGAACGCCGTCTCCTCGAACTTGACGTGCTGGAGCCGCCCGACCTCGAGGCCCGCCTGGAGCATCGCCTCGCCGCCTCCGGCCGACTGCAGCCGTTCCCCTCGCCGCGACGGTGGTGGGCGTTCGCGATGGCAGCCGTCCTGACGATGGTGGTCGTCGGTGGTTCGTTGCTCCTTCTGGTCCCCGGCGACGGCGGCGTCGTCGGTCCCCCCACGCCGGTCCCCGACACCACGACCGTGGCCCCGACCACGACGACGGTGGCTCCGACCACGACGAGCGTGGCCCCGACCACGACGACGGTGGCCCCGACCACGACGACGGTGGCCCCGACCACGACGACGGTGGCTCCGACCACGACGACGGTTCCCCCGGTACCGACGATCCCCGATGTCGTCGGCATGACCTTCGACGAGGCCGCCGCCGCCCTCGCCGACCTCGGCATCGCGTTCGGGGAGGGCGAAACCGTTCCCCTCTATGCGGTCGGATATCCCCTCTATGCGGTCGACTCCGTGGCCGAGATCTTCGGGCTCGTGGAGCCGGGCGACGTCGAGTCCATCGTGGTCATGCAGTATCCGCCGGCCGGAGACCCGGTCGACCCGACGACGACGGTCTGGCTCAGCCGACTCGAGGATCCCGACACGATCAGGTCGCTCCT
>DATHYU010000409.1:0-4015 GCA_035458965.1 Acidimicrobiia bacterium
ATCGGCCGTGTCCTCACGCGCCAGGGCCGCGGCCGGCTCCATGTCGAGGAGGACGACGAGGTCGGGCCACACGCCCTGCAGGCCGGCCTCGTTCACGGCGCGCACGGTCTCGATGCCGAGCCCCCGGGCACCCCCCTGGTAGGCGAGCGAGGAATACACGGTCCGGTCGCTGACCACGATCGCCCCGGCCTCGAGCGCCGGCCCGACGACCTCGGCGGCGAGGTGGGATCTGCCGGCGGCGAACAGCAATGCCTCGGCCCACGGCGCGACGACGCCGCCGCGGTCGAGAAGGACACGGCGAATCGCCTCCCCCGTCGGGGTTCCCCCCGGCTCGCGGACGAACCGCGCATCGAGGCCGTCCGTGACGAGCGCGGCGACGACGTGCCGGGCGACGGTGGTCTTGCCGGCACCGTCGACACCCTCGATGGCGACATATCGCCCGCTCACGGTTCTTCCTCCGGCCGGCGCTCGCTCGCCTCGCTCTCCGCCTGGAACGCCTCCATCTCCACCGTCTCCTCGCCTCCGGACTGGCGGCGCCGATAGCTCCGGAAGGCGTTGGTGGCGGCCTCGAGCGACGCAAGGCGCTTCGCATCCGCGTCCGGATCGTTGAGGAGGTAGTTCCGCACGGACCAGAGCGTGAGCACGCCACTGATGAAGATGACGACGCCGCCGAGGAGCAGCACGATCCGCGACCCCTCGGCGAGCATGCCCGGCAGTAGGTCGTCGAACAGGTTCGAGAGGGGTAGCGCCACCATCATCGAGGTCAGCAGGCCGATCCTCATGAGCGAGAACAATGCGGCGAAGGTCCTCCCGCGCACGTCGTCGTCGACCTGCTCGTGCATGTGGGCGAACCCGAGCACGTACCCGGACCCGGCGCCCAAGCCCATGACCGTGATCCAGCCGACTCCGCCGAGGACGGTCTGGATCACGCCCGACGCTCCCAGGCCGAAACCGGTCACCAGCAGTGCGATCGAGAACGACACGTCCTTGTAGGTGAGGCGGGGGCCGAAGATCGTGACGAGCACGATGCCCGTGCCGGCGCCGAGGCCGAACGCCGTGAGCAGGGCGGGGAACCCGGCGCCGCCGGCCATGAGGACGTCGGTCGCGTAGGGCTTGCCGAGCACGATCACGATCCCCCCGCCGGCGAGTGCGGTGGTCATCGCCAACATCACGGGCCGCACTCGCGGGTGGGTCGCCACGAACGCCACCCCCTCGCTCAGGTCCCGCACGGGCCCCCAGAAGTCTCGCTTCCGCTTCCTCGGCGCCACTCCGGCGGCGTCCTGGCGACGGGGCTGCGAGGGGATCCCCGTGATGATCAACGCCGACGCGAGATACGTGCAGGCGTCCACGAGGAACGCCAGGCCCTCGTGCGTCCCCGGCAAGAGGCCCCAGAACGTGATGTCGTCGCCGAGTGGGGCGATGGCCAGGAAGATCGCCGCGCCGAGCGGGAACGTGCCGTATGCCGCGCTGAGCGACAGGCTGTTGGCCTGGACGAGCTCGGTGCGCTCGACGAGGTTCGGCACCGTCGCCTCCTTCGCCGGCTGGAAGACCAGCGTGAGCGCCTCGAGCAGGAGGTTGACCAGGACGAGCATCCCGATCGAGCCGACGAAGGCGAGGCTGAGCACGAGGCCGGCGCGCCCGAACTCGACGATCAACATCACGGTCTTGCGATTGAGGCGGTCGGCGACGACGCCGCCGACCGCGGCGAAGAACAGCCCGGGCAGGATCCGCGAGACGAGGGCGAGGACGATGCCGCCGCCACCGGCCAGCTCTTCGGCCAGCGACAGCGTCGCCAGGATCGCCACCCAGTCGCCGATGCTCGAGATGAGGCCGGCCCGCCAGAGACGAGAGAACGGGCCCTCTCTCATGAGGGCCCATGCGTTGCGGGGGGCGGCCTCGGTCATGCGATTCGCGAGGGTACTCAGGCCCCGGGCACCGGCGGGGTGCCCGTCGGTCTCAGCTCTCGCGTTTCTTGCCGGGCTTGGGCTTCTTGCCCTGCGCCTCGATGCGGTCCCGGCGCGCCGCCAGCAGCTCCCGCGCCCGCTCGACGGTCATGGACTCGATCGTGTCATCCTTGCGGAGCGAGGCGTTTTCGCCGCCGTCGGTGACGTAGGGGCCGAAGCGACCGTCGCGGATCTCGATGCCGAAACCCGTGTCGGGGTCGACGCCGAGGTCGCGCAGCGGCGGACGCGGCGCGGCCCGACCCCGCCCACGCTTGGGCTCGGCCAGCACGGCGAGCGCCTCCTCGAGCGTGACCGAGAAGATCTGCTCCTCGGTCTCGAGGCTCCGCGTGTCCGATCCGCGCTTGATGTAGGGGCCGTAGCGACCGTTCTGGGCCGTGATGACCTCCCCGGACCCGGGGTCCGACCCGACCTCCCTGGGGAGCGACAGCAGGAGCAACGCGGTCTCGAGGTCGATCGTCTCGAGGTCCATGGTCTTGAACAGCGACGCCGTCTTCGGCTTCGACTTCTTGTCGTAGTCGTCGGGCGTCCCGAGTTGGAGATACGGGCCGAACCGGCCGGGCCTGGCGATCACCTCGAGGCCCGACTCCGGATCCTCGCCGAGGACCCGCTCGTCGGACGGCGCATCGAGCAGCTCGGCGGCGCGCTCGACGCTCAGCTCGTCGGGCGGGAGGTCCTCCGGGATCGAGGCCCGGTCTTCACCTCGCTCGAGGTACGGGCCGTACCGTCCGACCCGGGCGACGATCGTTCGACCCTCGGGGTCGTCGCCGATGGGGATCGAGTTGATCTCGCGGGCGTCGATGTCGCCCAGCCCCTCCGACACCGCCCGCTTGAGGCCCGGATGGCCGTTCCCGAAGTAGAACTCCGTCAGCCACGGCACCGACTCCTGGGTCCCGCCGGCGATCTGGTCGAGGTCGTCCTCCATCCGAGCGGTGAAGTCGTAGTCGACGAGGCTCGGGAAGTGACGCTCGAGGAGCGTGATCGTCGCGAACGCCGTGAACGATGGGATCAACGCGCTCGCCCGCTTCCACACGTAGCCGCGCTCCTGGATCGTCTGGATGATCGAGGCGTAGGTGGAGGGCCGGCCGATCCCGAGCTCCTCGAGCCGTTTGACGAGGGAGGCCTCGGTGTAGCGCGCCGGCGGCTTCGTCTCGTGACCGACGGCCGCCACGGCGGCGATCCCCAGGCCGTCGCCCGCGGCGATCGCCGGCAGGCGCCGCTCCTGGTCCTCGAGATCGGCGTCGGGGTCGTCGGATCCTTCGACATAGGCCCGCAGGAACCCCGCGAAGTGGATGACCTTCCCCGACGTGGCGAACTCCGTGTCGCGCCCCGACGTGGTCGTCGCACCGATGCGCACCTGAACCGACTCGCCGCGGGCGTCGGCCATCTGGGAGGCCACCGTCCGCTTCCACACCAGGTCGTACAAACGGGCCTCGTCGGTCTGGGGACCGAGCTCCTTGGAGACCTGCTCGGGATCCTTGAAGCTGTCGCCGGCCGGCCGGATCGCCTCGTGTGCCTCCTGGGCGTTCTTGACCTTGGACTGGTAGACCCGGGGGGCATCGGGCATGTGGTCGGCGCCGTACCGCTTCTCGATCTCGCTGCGGGTGGCCGTGATGGCCGTCTCCGACAGCGATATCGAATCCGTCCGCATGTAGGTGATGTACCCGTTCTCGTACAGGCGCTGCGCCGCCCGCATGGTCCGCGCCGAGGAGAACCGCAGCTTGCGCCCCGACTCCTGCTGGAGCGTCGAGGTCCGGAACGCGGGATAGGGCTTGCGGGTGTAGGGCTTCGTGTCGACCGACCGCACGTCGGCCGGCCGGCCGGCCAGATCCTCGACCAGGGCACGCGCCGCCGCCTCGTCCAGCGCGACGGCGTCGGTCGTCTTCTCCCCCGCGGAGGAGAAGTCGCGGCCGGTGGCCACCCGGGTCCCGTCGAGCGAGACCAGGGTCGCCCCGAACTCCTCCCCGTCGGCGGTCGCAAAGCTTCCCTCGAGGTCCCAGTAGCCCGCGGCCACGAAGGCCATCCGCTCGCGCTCACGCTGGACGATGATGCGC
>DATHYU010000410.1:0-10497 GCA_035458965.1 Acidimicrobiia bacterium
AGGCCGAAGACCTCGCCGGGCTCGATCGTGAGGGTGAGGCCGTCGTTCGCCGGCGGACCGTCGCCGTACCGCTTGGTGACGTCCTGGGCCCTGAAGGTCGATTCCACCGCTGCCACCTCCCTCGGAAGCCCTGTCTGACATCATAATAATGTCAGATTGATGTCGCACTTCTCGTCGCCCACAGCGTACGTCGCCCGTCGGACGTCGGCGTCCTCTCACCGGGCGCTCCCTGGGCGAGGCGGCGGACCGGCGGAGACGTCGACCGACGGTGCCCGGTCCCCGGCCACCCGAGGGGACCGAACGTCCCGGGTCTGGGGCCTTCCGACCCTGAGGGCCCCGAGAGCGCCTGCGTAGGGTCTCCGTATGAGCGATCCACCGGTTCTCGAGGTCAGGAGTCTGCGCAAGACGTTCAAGGATCTCGTGGCCGTGCGGGACGTCTCGTTCTCGATCGCCCCGGGGGAGACCTACGGGCTGCTCGGCCCGAACGGCGCAGGCAAGACGACGACGATCTCGATGCTCTGCGGGCTGCTCGAGCGCGATGCTGGGGAGGCGATCGTCGCCGGCCGCCCGGTCACCACCTCCTCGACCGACGCCAAGGCCGCCATCGGCCTGGTGCCGCAGGACCTGGCGATCTACCCCGATCTCACCGCCGCCGAGAACCTGACGTTCTTCGGCCGTCTCTATCGGATGGGAGGGAAGGAGCTCGCGGCGCGGACCGCCGAGGTGCTCGAGACCATCGGGCTCGCCGATCGTGCCGACGATCGGGCGGACGAGTTCTCCGGTGGCATGAAGCGCCGGCTCAACATCGGCATCGGATTGCTCCACAAGCCCCGGCTCCTGGTCCTCGACGAGCCGACGGTGGGGGTCGACCCCCAGAGCCGCAACGCGATCCTCGAGTCGGTGGAGCACCTCTCCGAGGAAGGGATGGCCGTCCTCTACACGACCCACTACATGGAGGAGGCCGAGCGTCTCTGCGACCGCGTGGGCATCATCGACGAAGGCGAGATCAAGGCCGAGGGCACCCGGCCGGAGCTCGTGTCGCTGGTCGGCCAGCGCGACCGGGTCCGCCTGACGGCCACCGGCGAGCTCGCGCAGGCCGCAAACGCGTTGCGCGAGGCCCCGGCCGTCGAGGATTCCTCCGTCGGCGACGGGGCGATCGTGCTCGTCGTGGACGGGGCGCGTTCCGCGCTGCCCGACCTCCTGCGCCGGGCGGCCGAGGCCGGTGCCGCCGTGACCGGTGTCGACGTGAGCGAGCCGAACCTCGAGGCGGTCTTCCTCCACCTCACGGGGAAGGCCCTTCGCGACTGATGCGGGCCGCGCTGCGGATCGCCTGGAAGGACCTGACCCTCCGCCTGCGCGATCGCAGCGCGATCATCTGGGGGATCGTCGCACCGCTGCTCCTGGCCTCCGTGTTCAGCCTCATCCTCGGGGAGGTCACGGATCCCGACGCCATCGACGTGACGATCGCCGTCGTCGACGACGACGGCGGGGAGGTTTCGCAGGGCTTCGTCGCCGCGGTGCGCGAACTGGGGGACCAGGGCGTGTTCGACGTCGTCTTCGGCACCTCGGCCCGAGAGGCCGAGCAGCAGGCCGAAGACGGCGAAATCGACGCAGCGATCGTGATCCCGGCAGGCTTCACCGACGCCGTCGTCGGTGGCAGGGCGTCGGAGATCGTCGTCGTGGGCCATGTCGACAGCCCCATCGGCAGCCAGGTCGCCCGCGCCGTCGCCACGGGCTTCGCCGGCGAGGTCAACGGCATCTCCGTGGCCGTGGGCACGGCGATCGCTGCCTCGGGAGACGATCTCGACGACCTCGACGCGCTCGTCGCCGACGCCGCCGCCGCTCCGACACCGCTCGGTCTCGACACCGAGACGGAGGCGTCGAAGGAGCTCTCCGCATCGACCTTCTACGCCGCCGCGATGGCCGTGTTCTTCCTGTTCTTCACGGTGCAGTTCGGCGTCATCGGTCTGCTGGAGGAGCGCACGCAGGGCACCATGGCCCGGCTGCTCGCCGCTCCCATCCCGCGAGCGTCGATCATCTTCGGCAAGGCGATCACGAGCTTCGTGCTGGGCATCGTGAGCATGGCCGTCCTCGTCGTCGTGACCTCGCTGCTCCCGTTCATGGATGCCGATTGGGGAGACCCGATCGGCGTCGCCATCCTCGTGGTGAGCGGCGTGCTCGCCGCCATGGGCGTCATGACGATCGTCGCCACCTTCGCGAAGACGCCGGAGACGGCGACCAACATCCAGGCGGTCGTCGCGTTCCTGCTGGGCATGCTCGGCGGAGCCTTCTTCCCGCTCTCGCAGCTCGGCGGGGTCGTCGCCCGGCTCAGTCTGCTCACGCCGCACGCCTGGTTCCTGCGCGGGCTCGGCGACCTGTCCGCCGGCGGGGGGCCGGGCGACATCCTCGTCGAGGCGGGCTTCATCCTCCTGTTCGCCGTCGTGACCACGGGCTTCGCGCTCACCCGGCTCCGCAGGACGGTGGAGCTGTGAGGGTCCTCTCGATCGCGTGGGTCAACACCAAGCGCTTCCTCCGCGAGCGCTCGAACGTCTTCTTCGTCTTCGTGTTCCCGCTGCTCATCGTGCTGCTCATCGGCGTTGCCTTCGGCAACTCCTTCGACACCCGGGTCGGCCTCTACGTCGACGACGCAGGTGGTCCGCTCGTCGACGAGCTGGTGACGGCGCTCGAGGACGTCGGCGACCTCGCGGTGGAGCGGTACGGGTCGCAGGCCGCGCTGGTCGACGATGTCCAGCGAGGGGCCCTGCAGGGCGGCGTCGTCGTGCCTGCCGGCTACGACGCGACGCTTCGGTCGGGGGCCGCCGTCGAGATCGGTTTCGTGTCGCGGCCCGATCAGAGCTCGCTCCTCGTCGGCGAGACCGTCCGGGCGGCCGTGGTGGCAGAGGCCATCCCGCTCAAGGCGGCCCAATTCGTGGCACCGACGGCCACGTTCGACGAAGCGCTCGCCCTCGCCCGGCTGGTCGCCTCGGGCCCGAGCGTCACGGTCGCGTATCGCGAGGCCGGCGAGTCGCTGTTCGAGGACTTCCGCAACCTCGGGACCTTCGACCTCGGGGCTCACCAGGAGCTGGTGCTGTTCGTCTTCGTCACCTCCCTCGCGGGATCGGCGGCGCTCATCCAGACCCGGCAGCTCGGGGTGGCGCGCCGCATGCTCTCGACCCCCACCCCGGTCGTCACCATCCTCGGCGGCGAGACGCTCGGACGCTTCGCCGTCGCCATGGTGCAGGGCCTCTACATCATGGTCGGGACCATGGTCGTCTTCGGGGTGAGCTGGGGGGATCCCCTGGGCGCGATCGCGATCCTCGTCGTGTTCTCCCTCGTCGGCGCCGCCGCCGGCATGCTCTTCGGCTCGATCTTCTCCAACGACCAGCAGGCGGGCGGGATCGGCGTGCTGGTCGGCCTCGGGCTGGCGGCCCTCGGAGGGGCGATGGCCCCGGTCGAGATCTTCCCCGATGCGATGAAGACGATCGCCAAGGCGACCCCCCACGCCTGGGCGATCGACGGGTACGCCGAGTTGGTCCGGCGGGGCGGATCGTTCGTGGACATCCTCCCGAACCTGGGCATCCTCGCCGCCTTCGCCGCCGTCATCCTGGCGCTCGGGGTGTGGCAGCTGCGCCGGGCCCTGATCCGCTGAGTGAGCAGAGCTCGGGACCAGGCGCCACCCCTCGGACCTCTTCGAGGATCCTGCGCGCCGAGGGCGCGGCGCCTCGACGGAGTCGGTAATCTCTGTGGGCGACAATCGGGGGGGGCCTCGTCGGATGCAGTGTTCCAACTGCGGTCACACGAACGTCGAAGGAGCCTCGTTCTGCTCGAAGTGCGGGACGGCCCTCGCACTCGCCTGTTCTCGCTGTGCCACCCCCTACGAGCAGGGTGATGCCTTCTGCTCGAACTGTGGAAACAGGCTCCGTGAGGAATCCGCCGCAAAGAACGACATCCTGCGCTATGTCCCGGCCGAGTTGCTCGAAAAGCTCGACAGGGCTCGCCGCACCCGGTCCATGGCGGGTGAGCGCCGAACGGTCACCATGCTGTTCGCCGACATCCAGGGATCGACCGCCGCCGCCGAGCGCCTGGACCCGGAGGAATGGGCCGAGATCGTCAACGGCGCGTTCGAGCGTCTGATCCGCCCCGTCTACCGCTTCGAGGGAACGCTGGCGCGGCTGATGGGTGACGGGGTGCTCGCCTTCTTCGGCGCACCCATCGCGCACGAGGACGACCCGGAGCGGGCGATACGCGCCGGGCTTGCGATGCTGCAGGAAATCCGCCCGTACGCCCTCGACGTTGCGAAGCGATGGGGCATCGACTTCGACCTCCGGGTGGGGATCAACACCGGGCTCGTCGTCGTCGGCGAGGTCGGGTCCGATCTCCGGGTGGAGTACACCGCACTCGGCGACGCCGTCAACGTGGCGGCCCGCATGGAACAGGTCGCCGAACCGGGGACGCTGCTGATCTCCGACGCCACCCACCGCCTCGTCGAGCCCCTCTTCGTGTTCGAGGAGCTCGATCCGGTCACCGTGAAGGGCAAGGCGGATCCGGTCGCAGCCTTCCGGGTCGTCGCCGCCCACGCCGAGCGGGCCTCCATGCGCGGGATCGCGGGGACCCACACCCCCCTGGTCGGCAGGGACGGCGAGCTCGCGGCCCTCAGGGCCGTCGCCGACGAGGTGCGAGGGGGCCGTGGCTGGATCGCCACCGTCATCGGCGAGGCGGGGGTCGGCAAGTCGCGTCTCACCGCCGCGCTCCGGGATGCACTTGCCTCCGATGACTGCGTCGTGGCCTGGCATGAGGGTGCGCCGGCGTCGGATCGGCTGCGATGGGCAGAGGCGCGGTGTCTCTCCTACAACACGTCCGTCGCGTACGGCCCGTTCATCGACCTGTTCACGCGGGTGTTCGCGATCGAGGCCGACGCCGGCGACGAGTTGAATCGGGAGCGAGTGGCGGCCGCGGTCGACGCCGCCGGCGTGGACGAACCCGGGCGCGTGACGACGTATCTCTGCGTCCTGGTGGGGATCGATCCCGGGGGCGTCGAGTCCGACGCCGTCTCCGGCCTCCCCACTCCCGCCCTTCAGCGGCGGGTCTTCACCGCGGTCGTCGACTACCTGCGGGGATGCTCAAAGGCCTCGCCGGCACTGCTCGTGTTCGAGGATCTCCACTGGGCCGACTCGGTGTCGCTGGCACTGCTCGAGGAACTCATCCAGGCCACCGACCGCGAGAGCCTCGGGGTGATCGCCCTCATGCGCCCCTACCGCGACGACGCCTCGTGGCGATTCCACGAGACCGCCCAGCGATCGTTCGCCCACCGCTACACGTCTGTCGAGCTCGAACCGCTCGACGGAGATGCGGCGACGACGCTCGTCCGAGAACTGGTGCCCGACGGGCTGCCGGCCGAGGTCGAGTCGGCGGTGCTGGAGCGCGCGGAGGGCAATCCGTTCTTCGTCGAGGAGATGGTGCGAAGCCTGCTGGAGTCGGGCAGCGCGACGAACGCGGCCGCGATACCGGGCACCATCTCCGCCCTCCTCACGGCCCGCATCGATCGGCTGGCGTCGGGGTCCAAGCTGGTCGTCCAACTGGCATCGGTGTTCGGCCGTCAGTTCGAGATCGGCGAGCTGGCCTCTCTCGTCGGCGACGAGGACGCCACCGAGGCCGCGTTGTCGGATCTGCAGAGCCGAAACCTCGTTGTCGAGCGGAGCCGGATCCCCGAGCGCGAGTACGAGTTCCGCCACGCCCTGATCCAGGAGACGGCCTACAGCACGATCCTTCTGAAGGAACGGCGGGCGCTCCACGCCCAGATCGCCACCTACCTCGAGTCGCACCGATTCGACCCCCAGGAGATGGCGCATCACCTCATCGAGTCCCAGCAGCAGGCGAAGGCCGTCCCGCACCTGCTCGAGGCCGCCGAGCAGGCCGCGAGGGCGATGAACCTGCACACGGCGATCGAGCTGTTCGATCAGGTGCTCACCTGGGTGCCCGCCGACGACGTCGAGACGGCCATCCACGCCCGCGACGGACTCGGAACCGCCTACTCGCTCATCCCGGACCTCACCAAGGCATCGTCGACCTATCAGGAGATGTTGGAGGTCGGTCGCGAGAGGTCTCGGCCGTCCGTGCAGGTGACCGCACTCAACCGGCTCGGCTCGACGACCGCGTTCCTCAGCGGCGACGTCGCGAAGGCGACCGCGTTCCTGGAAGAGGCGAGGCGTCTGGCCGAGGAGGCCGGCGACGAGATGGGTCTCGCCGAGTACCACATGAACTCCTGCATGATCGCCACCCATCAGGGCGACCTCGATCGAGCGGCGCAGCACGACGCCGAGACCGCGCGGCTCGGAACGTCTGCAGGGTCGGAGCAGGTCCGGATCGGCGGCCTGGTCCAGCGCGCCCAGTCCCTTGTATACGGCGGCAACTTCGAAGAAGGCGAGGAGGCCTACGTCCACGCCGTGCGCGCGGCCGAGGGGGTCACCGACCCGACGGTGCGGCTGAATCTCGCGTCGACCGAGGTCGTCCTGCTCCTGCGGGACGGCGACGTCGCCCGGGCGTGGACGATCGGCCGGGAGAACTCCGAGATGGCGTCGAGCGTCGGCCTGTCGGGCGCGAGCGTCATGCACCTCTACGCCGGCATGGTCGCCGCCCTCCTCGGGAATCTGGAGGATGCGCTCACCCACTTCGCGGAGTCCGCCAGGCTGGGCGAGGAGCTGGGGCAGCCCTTCCTGACGGCGGCTGCAGCCGCCTCGATGGTCCACCTCTACCGGGAGGTGGGCGTCGGCGGACCCGACGTGGACACCCTTCGGGAGCAGGCAGCCGACCTCGTGGCGGGACCGACGGGTGGGATGCTCTCGTCGATTGTCCATGCCGAGCTCGGGTGGGCGGCGTTGTCGACCGGTGACCTGGGGGCGGCAGTGGAGCAGTTCGAGACCGGGGTCGCGGGCACGTCCGCGGCCAAGTACCTGGAGGCGCCCGCCCTCTGGGTGGGCCTCGCCCTCGCCCGGCTCGCCTCGGGTGATGCCGAGGCAGCCGCAGGTCTCGTCGCGGAAGCCGCCGAGTTCGTCGAGGGGCGTTCGATGGCCTTCCTCCGTCCCCTCGTGGCCCTCGGGCAGGGGACGATGGCGATGGCGGGGGGAGATCCGGAGGAGGCGGCGCGCGCCTTCGGCGACGGAGCCGGCCTCGCAGCAGGCATGGACGTCGCACCCTTCGAGTGGCGTCTCCGAGCTGCCCAGGCCGGAGCGCTGCGGAGACTCGGTCGCCTGGACGAGGCCGAGACGGCCGCGGATGCGGCCGGACTGGTCATCGACGACATGGCATCGCGATTCGCCGACCCGGCTCTGGCCGAGGCGTTCGCCGCCTCCGCGCGGGGCGCTCTCTCCGAGCTCGCCGGCATCTCGTAGACGGCGACCGGCGCAGGTGGGGACCGCCGTCCGGCGACGGCGACGATCGGTGGAAGCCGGGTCCTGCCGAGGTCGGTCGCCGGGCATGCGGCGGCGGCCGCGCCGCCCTCACGCACCGCCGGTTGGGGCGCGACGCGAGGGCCGCATAGGCTCACCCCGAGGATCGATCTGGCTCGAGCGTTCGCCGTGGTCGCCGATGCTCGGAGGGGCTTCGGCATCGACGACGGGCTCTTCGCTCCCGAGGGTCCGCTGGCGTTCTCCGACGCTGAGGACGCGCAGCGGGTGGCGGCCGCCGTCAACGAGGCCCGTGATGTCCGCGCCTTCCCCGAGCGGGCGGTGCATGCGGGCGATCTCATGGCGGCAGCGCTGATCCAGGAGGTCATTCGCGTGGTGCTCGAGCGCCGCGCCGGTGCGACCGGGGATGGGAGTCTGGCGATCGCTGCCGAGCACCTGGTCGCCGACCTCGGTGACCGTGAGGCCGAGGCCCTCCTGCACGGGTTCGCCACCTGGTATCCCCCGACCGCCGTGTACCGCGGCACGGTGGCGCCCGAGGAGCATCTCGACGGCAGCACCCTCGACAAGCCCAACCGCCGGATCGCCGTCGAGGAGCTGATCATGCTCCGCCTCGCCAACGAGAACCCCGGCTTCGAGCGGTTCGTCGAGCTCTGTGACGACGCCCGCCTCGCGGAGGCGTCCCGCTACGAGGAGGCGATCACCGCCCTCGAGGCGTACTTCGCCGACCGTCCCGGCGACGAGCCCGGTGGCGGCTCGCTGTTCGAGGTCCTCCGGGCGCCGATGCGCTCCAGCCCCACTTCGCTGCTCGGCCAGCTCGACTACATCCGCTCGAACTGGGCGGGGCTGCTCGGGGATCGCTTCGGAGGGATCCTCGACCGCATCCTGCGCACGATGGACGTCATCCACGAGGAGCGTGCCGACCGCGGGGGCATGGGCACGGGCCCACCGCCGGTCCTCGACGCCGGAGCGCTCCGGCGCTCCGGCGAGGACGAACGGTTCACCGACGACCGCTCCTGGATGCCGAGCGTCGTGCTCATGGCGAAGAGCACCCACGTCTGGCTCGACCAGCTCTCCCGGCGGTACGAGCGCTCGATCACCCGGCTCGACGAGATCCCCGACGAGGAGCTCGACGGCCTCGCCGACGGCGGCTTCACCGGACTCTGGCTGATCGGGCTGTGGGAGCGCTCGGAGGCGTCGCGTCGTATCAAGCACCGGCGCGGCGACCCCGAGGCGGTCGCATCGGCGTATGCGCTGTACGACTACGAGATCGCCGGCGACCTCGGCGGCCGCAAGGCGTATGAGCGGCTGCGCGATCGCGCCTGGGAGCGGGGGATCAGGCTCGCCTCCGACATGGTGCCGAACCACGTCGGCGTCGACGGGCGCTGGGTGATCGAGCATCCGGAGTGGTTCGTCCAGGTGCCCGAGCCGCCGTTCGCCGGGTACTCCTTCGACGGCCCGGACCTGTCGTCGGACGACCGGGTCGCCATCCAGATCGAGGACCACTACTGGGACGGCACCGACGCCGCCGTCGTGTTCAGGCGCACCGACCGCCAGACCGGCGACGTGCGATACATCTATCACGGCAACGACGGCACCTCGATGCCGTGGAACGACACGGCGCAACTCGACTACCTCAGGGCCGAGGTGCGGGAGGCCGTCATCGAGACGATCAAGCACGTCGCCCGGATGTTCCCCATCATCCGCTTCGACGCCGCCATGACGCTTGCGAAGCAGCACGTGCAACGGCTGTGGTACCCGGCCCCCGGGACCGGCGGCGCGATCCCGTCGCGCTCGCGCTTCGGGATGACCGATGAGGAGTTCGACCTCCTCGTGCCCACCGAGTTCTGGCGCGACGTCGTCGACCGGATCAACGAGGAGATGCCGGACACGTTGCTGCTCGCCGAGGCGTTCTGGATGCTCGAGGGCTACTTCGTGCGGACACTCGGCATGCACCGCGTCTACAACAGCGCCTTCATGCACATGACGTCGCAGGAGACGAACGCCGAGTACCGCCAGCTGATGAAGAACGTGCTCGAGTTCGATCCCGACATCCTCAAGCGGTTCGTGAACTTCATGAACAACCCCGACGAGGAGACCGCCGCCGTGCAGTTCGGCACCGGGGACAAGTACCTCGGGGTTGCCACGCTCATGGCCACGCTTCCCGGCCTGCCCATGTTCGGCCACGGCCAGATCGAGGGGTTCCGGGAGAAGTACGGGATGGAGTTCCGGAGGGCCAAGTGGGAGGAGCCCGTCGATGAGGGGCTCGTCGACCGTCATCGCCGCGAGCTGTTCCCGGTCCTGCACCGGCGGTGGCAGTTCGCCGGGGCGGGAGGCTTCCTCCTCTTCGACTTCCAGACCGGGGGCGACGTCGACGAGAACGTCTACGCCTACGTGAACCGCGTCGGGGACGCCCGGTCGATCGTGCTCTACAACAACCGCTTCGCGACGACCACGGGCCGGGCTCACACCTCCGTCCCCTTCCGGGTCAAGGGTGACGGCGGGGGTCTGGCCACGCGCACCCTCGCCGAGGGTCTGGGCCTTCGGGCGCAGGACGACGATGTCGTCGTCGGTCGAGATCTCGTCACCGGCATGGAGCATCTCTGGCGCTCCTCACGCATCGCCGCCGAGGGCCTGCGCGCGACCCTCCACGCATACGAGCGCCGCGTCTTCGTCGATCTGGGGGAGCGCCCCGATCCGACCGGCGAGTTGCGAGCGCTGTGCGACCGGCTCGGCGGTGCAGGGGTCCCCGACGTGGAGGCCGCACTCGCCGATCACCGCGCCGAGCCTGCTCGGATGGCCCTCGCCGCCTTCGCCGAGCGCCCTGCGGCGTCGCGGGCGGCCGCCGTGATGGAGGCTCTCGGGGACCTCGGCGTGGAGGTGCCGCCCGGCGCGGCGGACGCCCTCGTCCGCGCCGCCACCCGGCTCGAGGAGGTCGGTGCGGTCATCGGTGAGGATCCCCCGGACTTCGATCCGCGCTGGCTCGGCGTGGTGGCGCTCGGCGTCGTGGTCGGGCCCGAGGCGGTGGATCGGCTTGGCTCGTTGCCGTTCGGGGGAGCGGAGCAGTGGTCCCCGGTGCTCGAGGTGGTCCTCTCGG
>DATHYU010000411.1:0-3760 GCA_035458965.1 Acidimicrobiia bacterium
CTACCGGACGGACTGGCGGCGCGTCGCCCCTGTCTTCACCGTCGGCTACGTCAACGACACGCTGGTCGAGCACGCCGGGATCGCGATCGATCTCATCCGCCTGTTCGGCCTGCGCTTCGATCCCGACGGCCGCGACGGCGAGGCGGCCGACGACCTCGTCGCCGAACTGATAGGGCGTCTCGACGCGATCCCGTCGATCGAACAGGACCGGATCCTGCGATCGTTCCTCCGGCTCATCGAGGCGACACTGCGGACCAACGCGTTCGTGCCGGGTCGCGGGCCGCTGGTGTTCAAGTTCCGCTCGGCCGACGTCCCCGACGTCCCGGCACCGCGTCCCATGGTCGAGATCTTCGTGCTGGGGCGGGATGTCGAGGGCATCCACCTTCGCGGTGGCATGGTGGCGCGCGGCGGACTGCGGTGGTCCACCCGTCGAGAGGACTACCGCACAGAGGTCCTCGGCCTCATGAAGGCGCAGATGACGAAGAACGCGGTCATCGTGCCGACGGGCGCCAAGGGCGGGTTCGTGCTCCACACGCTGCCCGACGACCCGGGGGAGGTCCGCACCGCCGTGGAGACCGGGTACCGAACGTTCGTCAACGGCCTGCTCGACGTCACCGACAACCGGATCGGTGGTGCGGTCGTGCACCCCGACCGCGTCGTGGTGCGCGACGGGGAGGATCCCTATCTCGTCGTGGCGGCGGACAAGGGGACTGCGTCCCTCTCCGACGTGGCCAACGGCATCGCGGCCGAGCGAGGGTTCTGGCTGGCCGACGCCTTCGCGTCGGGAGGATCGGCCGGCTACGACCACAAGGCACTCGCCATCACGGCCCGCGGGGCATGGGAGTCGCTCACGCGGCACTTCCTCGAAGTCGGCCTCGATCCGGAGACGGACGAGTTCACCGTCGTCGGCATCGGTGACATGTCCGGGGACGTCTTCGGCAACGGGATGCTCATGTCGGATCGGGCCAAGGTCGTGGCCGCGTTCGACCATCGCCATGTCTTCATCGATCCCGACCCGGACCCCAAGGCCTCGTTCTCCGAGCGACGGCGGCTCTTCGAGATGCCGCGCTCGTCGTGGGACGACTACGACCGGTCGGTGATCTCCGAGGGCGGCGGGATCTTCCCGCGGTCGGCGAAGCACATCGACCTCCACCCCGCGGCCCGGTCGGCGTTGGGCACCGATCGCGATGGCCTCACCCCGAACGAGCTCATCTCGGTCATCCTCCGGGCACCCGTCGACCTGCTGTGGAACGGCGGGATCGGGACCTACGTCAAGGCTCGCCACGAAAACCACGACGACGCCGGCGACCGGGCGAACGACGCGGTGCGCGTCAACGGAGCGGATCTGCGCGCCCGGGTCGTCGTCGAGGGCGGGAACCTCGGTCTCACCCAGGCGGGTCGGATCGAGTTCGCGCGGTCGGGGGGAGCCGTCAACACCGACTTCATCGACAACTCAGGAGGCGTGGACTGCTCCGACCGCGAGGTGAACCTGAAGATCCTGCTCGGGATGGCGATCGAGCGCGGCGACCTCGACGGGGCCGAGCGCGACGAGCTCATCGCTTCGGTCGCATCCGACGTCGTGGACGGGATCCTCCGATCCAACGCCCGGCAGGCCGCCGTGCTGTCACGGGAGGTCGTCCGATGCGACACCCGCATGGAGTCCTATGAAACCCTCATGGCGGAGCTGGAGGAGGCCGGGCTCCTCGACCGCGCCGTCGAAGGCCTGCCGACCTCCGAGGAGATGCGCGAGCGCGCACACGACGGCGCCGGACTGACCCGTCCGGAGCTCTCCGTGCTCCTGGCCTACGCCAAGAGAACGCTCCGCGGGCAGCTCGCTCGGGGACCGCTCAGCGAGTCCGAGGACCTGCTCGGCGACCTCCATGGCTATTTCCCGCCTCCGGTCGTCGAACGCTTCGCCCACCTCTTTGCCGATCATCCGCTCCGCCGGGAGCTCGTGGCGACGCTGGTGGCGAACGAGGTCGTCAACGCCCAGGGCATCGTGTTCGTGTCCCGGCTCGCCGGCCGGACGGACAGTCCGGCGTCCGACGTCGTCGAGGCCAACCGGGTCGCCAGGGACGTGTCGGGCGTGGTCGCCAGGCGTGTCGAGATCGATTCGCTCCTGCCGGAGGTCGGCACCGAGCTGTGGGCCGAGCTCATCGAACGGCTCGAGAGCATGGTGGCGTCGCTCACCCGGTGGTACGTCCGCCATGCCCGCGACGGGGGCATCGCGTCGCGCGTCGGGCGCGGACGCGAGGCGTTCGTCGCGCTCGAGGCGGCGCTGATCGCCGACTCCCAGCTGTGGCGTCCGGCCGCACGGTCCCGCTTCGAGCGTCTCGTCGAAGCCGGGGTCCCCGGGGAGGTGGCCCGGCACCAGGCGGTGGTCCCGATCCTTGCGTCGGCTCCCGATCTCATCGAGGTCGCCGCTGCGACCGGCCGTGATCCCGTCGAGGTGCTCGACGTGTTCCTCCGCTCCGGCCGGACGTTCGGCCTCGACCGCCTCGGTGAGCTCGCTGCGGACGTCACCGTGGAGTCCTCTTGGGATCGGTGGGCGCTGTGGACGATCGAGGAGGACCTCCTCGGCCTGCGCCGCTTCGCCGCCGAGCAGGTGCTCGCGATTGCGGCGGCCCATCCCGAGTCCGCCCCGATGCAGGCCTTCATCGACTCGCGACCGGATGCGATCCGCCGTCTGGAGAGGTTCTTCTCGACGCTCGAGTCGGTGGACGCCGACGTCGCGGCCCTGACCGTGGCGTTGCGGCAGGTGAGGGCCGCGATCGTCTGATGGTCAGTAGAGGGTGACGTCGGGCGGCGGGGGCGGCGGAGGCGGCGGAGGGAGCTCCGAGACCGGGACTCCGTCGACGCAGTCCTCCACGGTCGGTTGCGCCGCGTAGAACGTCGTCCACTCGTCGGTTCGCGTCGAGCCGTCCGAGAAGGCGATGTCGCGGTACACGACGACCTTGAACCCGTTCGAGCCCGTCTGGTACAGGTTCGTGTCCGTCTTGCAGATCTTCTCGGGCCGGGAGGTGTAGATCCACGGGTCGTTGCGGGCCGTCACCTGGCGCCCGCCGTTGTCGCCGAGGAACGACACCGTGATGCTCGTGTCCGTGTACGACGTGTCGATCACGATCGGCGAGTCCGTGTCGTTGCGGAAGCAGACATCGAGGATCTCGCAGATGCCCTCCCCAAGGGTCGCCTCGCGTCCGGCGGGATATCGGGAGAAGTAGAGCGTGTGGGGCCGGTGGTACACGTCCTCGACTCCGGAGAAGAAGATCGCGTTGAAGAGGGTCGTGGCGAACTGGCTGGTCCCGCCTCCGACGTTCGAGGGGTGCGAGCAGCACTGGACGGTCGGACCGATGATCGCCCCGGCAAGGAGATAGCCCTTCTCGACGGTCCGCGGGCCGACGTGTGTGTTCAGCGACCACGTCTCGCCGGGGAACACGACGGCGCCGTCGACCGCGTCGGCGATGAGGTGGATGTTCACCACGCGGTTCCGACAGCAGTCGTGGTAGGTCGTGAACGTCCCGATGACGTCGTCGGGCCCCGGGAGGGGCACGCACCCGCCCGCCGCGTCGCCGTCGAACGCCGGACCGAGGCCGGTGAGGGCCACGGCCCGTTCGAAGGCGCCCGTGCACAGCGTGATGTCGGCGGGACCGGAGGCGTTCGTGAGATTGACGTACAGGGCGCGACGTCCGGGCCGGAAGACCGCCAGGGTGTCGACGCCGTCGTCGTCCCAGTCGCCGGTGAGGATCTGGTCGCCGGGGTC